>JAAUSV010000077.1 GCA_012032525.1 Leptolyngbyaceae cyanobacterium SL_7_1 | reverse complement strand
AGAAGTGACTCGCCAGTAGTACTTGATGAATCACCTAACCTTTAACCTGCCCCTTCCCTCTCTCCTCCGCCTTCATCCCTCATCCTTCCTAGGACTCGCTGCTCTTGGACTGCCCTCGATGGGTAAAGTCTTCAGGGCTGAGGTTGGAGAGAAAATCGCGAAATGCTTGGCGTTCGGCTTCGTCGGCGTCTCGATCGACTGGGATGGAGGCATCGGCAACCACCTCTTCCATTACCCAAATGGGGCTACGGGTACGCAGGGCAACGGCGATCGCATCACTGGGGCGGGCATCTAGCTCTTTCTTGGTTTCCCCTTGGCGCACCGTTAGGATCGCATAAAAGGTATTGTCTTGTAGTGAGTGAATCACCACCCGCTCTAGGGTCATATCCCACTCTTCGAGAAGATTGACGATGAGATCGTGGGTCAGAGGACGCTGGGGAGTTTGGTTTTCTAGAGCAGCGATAATGGCTCTGGCTTGATCTTGAGCAATGTAGATTGGCAATTGACGACGCTCGGAACCGTCCCGTAGCAGCACAATAGGACTTCGGCTGGCAGCATCTAGGGCAATTCCGGCAACTTTCATTTCAATCATTGACTTAGCCTCTAAAACCCATTAACAAATGAACCCAACGGGAAAAAGGGGACTTTACATAATCTTTGCACCAAGAGGTCGGGTATTCGTGGGTTAACTAACCAACCAACACACAGAGTTGGGAAAGAACCATAAATCAGTACATTTATATTACTAGGACAACCCAAGCAATGGCACAGCTTTCTAAAGTGAACTGTAATTGAAGCACGGGAATGTAGCACTATCAAACCTCAGTATGCCCTGTTCTTATCTCTGTTTCATGGTTGAATTTTGAAACTTTACCTAAGCGATCAATTATTTAAGTATTGAAAATTAATCTAAACTAACCAGGGTTATCCACTGATTGCGATCGAGGGCTTCTCACAAACGGCAGTGGTGCGCCATCCACAAAAAACTCTCCAACTCCATCTCGCGTTCAACCCTAAATCGAGCTAGATTGATAAAAAGCTGTTTGCATTATGACAGATTTCTCCTAAAACCGTGTTTACTGGACTGATTCAAACGACAGGTCTTGCGCAGTTGATTGATGATTACCAACTGCAAATTTTTGGGCGAATGTCCCATTGCCAATAGAGGACATGGCACTAGGGGACAGTGTTGCGGTGGATGGGGTGTGTTTAACCGTTACTCATATTTTGGCAGACGGGTTTATTGCCGCTGTATCCCCAGAGACCCTAGCCCGGAGTACATTGGCAGCTTGCTCCGATCGCACAGTTGTCAATCTAGAACAATCATTGCGGGTGGGTAGCAAACTGGGGGGGCATTTTGTTACTGGGCACGTGGATGGATTGGGCTATCTAACGGAATCCATTGTCACTGCCACCTCCTGGGAGATGAGCTTTTCTGTGGCAGATGAGCGAGTGTCGCGCTATATCGTCCCTAAGGGAAGCATTGCCGTGAATGGAGTGAGCCTGACTGTCGCCGAATGCAGCTCAGTCGGTGATTGGTTTAAGGTGGCGGTGATTCCCCTAACCTTTGCAGATACCAACCTGGGCTACCTCCAACCGGGTAGCGCTGTGAATTTAGAGGGGGATGTGTTGGGCAAATACGTTGAAAAATTTCTGCGCCTCGGTGGGGGGCAGCCGTCGATCGCGATTGACCAATCCGCCGCTCTATCTAGGGGAGAAACACTCTCATCTCTATTTTTGGCAGAGCATGGGTATTTGTAGAAGCCGTTGCCGTACACAAAAACGTCCTCCAGATCATGACCTGGAGGATGTTTTAAGTTGTTCCTTGATCAATCTTTTATAAGACCAACCTTTTTTAAGAGTGGTGGCGGGGAGCGGATTTGAACCACTGACCTTCGGGTTATGAGCCCGACGAGCTACCAGGCTGCTCTACCCCGCGTCGCCTCATCTAGTATAGCGAGAGAAATGCAAAAGTGGCAATCTAAATTTGGCAATTTGCTCGGTTAGAGGAGGGAAAGCTCACCAACTACATCCAAGCGCTTGAATTTGCTGATGCTGATATAGCGTTCACCGAGGGTTTCGGCGATCGCCGGACTGATCCATCCCATCTGCTTGAGCAGGTGAATGGCAACGGCATATTTAGCCCGCTTGGAGCCGTCGATCGCCTTGATCGCCAATCCCAAGCCTTCGCCCACACGCCCCACGCATTGCACGCCCTCCGAACCTGCCTTGCTGACCAATTCTCCCTCGGTCAGGCGCATCAACTCGGTGTCAAATTCTCCATCGCCCGCCACAAGGGTGGGGTGGTGAGTCATGGCGCGGATAATCCGTTCCATATCTAGACTGTTGCCCGATGACAGCTCTGCGTAGAGCGTTGCCATCTGTCCTAATTGCAAGAAATAGGTGGGCGCTCCACAGTCATCATGGGCACCGATGAATTCTTCACCGGGCATTTTGAGTAGATCGGCTACTTTTTGTAGAATCAGTTTTTGGACTGGATGGTTGCGCTGGAGATAGTCGCTAATTGACCAGTTACGCTGTCTACAGACCGCCAGCATGCCCGCATGTTTACCCGAACAGTTGTATTGCAATGGGCTATTCTTACCTTCGGGAATGGGACACTGTAAGGCTGACGGGTCAATATCACATCGCCAGAGAATATTAAATGCCTGACGGACTTGCTCGATCGCACCTTGATGGGAGCTGCAAATGATGGCTAGATCGCGATCGTTTAAGCCAAATCGTTCTAAGGTTCCCGTGCTAGTGACGGCTAGGGCTTGAAAGGGTTTAAGACTAGACCGAACAAAGGTGGCGGTTTCAGCATTGCCTGCAACCGACAAAATTCGTCCTCGGTTATCCGCCACCGTTGCTTGGACATAGTGTTTGGATTCGATAATCCCTTCTCGCAGAAGTCGGACTTCTAATTCTGCGGCTTGTGTGCGTTTTCCCCTTGTCATTGGTTAGACTGTGACGTACTCCTAAATCGAGTGCAGGATATGGCAATTGGCAATCAGCAGTTAGCGATTAGCTGCTAAGGGGATTGCTGGCTGTCCCTACAGAATACTCCAAGCTAGCCCGCTCACCAGAAAAAGTGCGGCTAAAACGCCAAAGGTTTGGTGAAGTCTCTTTAAGAGAGGACGAATTTGGTAGGAAACGACCAACCGATCGCGCTGTAACACATCCTCTGGCTTCACCCAGGTTTGCCCATCATACCAGCCAGACTCTTCATAGAAAATCTCAGGTTGGCTCAGCGATCGCACACATATCGCCACCCCAACCACAGGTGCACCAGTGCCAGGATGGGAATCACACTGGCGCCGATCGCCCCACTGAGTAAAAATTTCAGCAGGTACTCAGACACTGGAAAGCTCACTGCCGCGACGGGGGCAGCAACCAGCCAGCTCAGTGCCCACAAAACAATTAGGGGCTTGAGATATGCCCACAGATCAAGCGTCGCCCACCGAAAGAACCAAGACTCTTGGAGTGCCTGAAATTCGTTGATGGGCTGTTGCTCAATCGGAACAGGACAGACGGACACTGAAGATTTCATAGCCGCGCGATCGCTTCACTCGGGTTCTCACGGTTTCGCCATAGGAGAAGAACCAAAAAGCAGCGACCGGATTTTTGTTCTTCTCCTTGTAGTAATCTCACTGTACCGAATCTCTGGTCAACTGGGAAACGGTGAAGGGAATTCGCTCTGCATGTCCCCAAAACGCCTCCAGATTATAAAACTCCCGCTCCTGAGGCATGAAAATATGGGCAATCACATCGCCGTAGTCAATTAGTACCCAACTGCCTTCCGCCTGTCCTTCGAGTTGCAGAGGCGGTCGCTGCCATTGGGTCTGCACTTTGTCTTCGATGGAACGGGCGATCGCCTTCACCTGCACATGGGAAAAGCCACTGACAATAACAAAGTAATCGGTGATGTAGGAGACCTCTGCCACGTTGAGAATGACGATGTCTCTTCCTTTGCGATCGTCGGCTGCCTCGGCGATCGTCAATGCCAATTGGTAGCTGTCGTCGGGCAGTGCGTTGGCTACCTTGGTGGTGGTCAGTGTCAGGTTTGTTGGGGCGGAAGGTTGAGGGGTAAACGAATTGGTCATTATGAAGCCAGTTTCCTCCAGGAATTATTCAAAAGGTGGTTACACAGAGTTGGACGCGAATCAGTAAAGTCATATAGGAAAGCTCAACGAGGGATTTTTGTATCCTCGCCAAAATTACGATGGCTAGGGTGATGCTCAAATCATAATGAAATCAGCTTGAACCGAAAATAGGTATATCGGCAGAATGACAAGATCCTTAACCTTGCTACTTAATTCGCCATGGAGTTAAAGCGGGAATTGGGAGTAGGTTGGGGAGGATAGACATGACCAGACAGCAGATAGGATGGGGAATGGGAGCTGGTGGCTTGTTGAAGGAACCAATTGCGGGTGAGCAGGGCACGGGGATGAATCAGCCGACGGGTTGCTAGAAGATGACTGAACGTATAGTCGCAGGTCATCCAGACTGCTTGCACCAAATCTTGCTGACTAAGCTGACGCAGATTGACCAGCTCAGGAGTGTCGCCTCGACCCGGCTCTAAGGTGTCTGCCAAAAAGACGATCGCACTTAAGGGACCCATCCCCGGACTGCCCAAGGTGTGATTGGCGATCGCTGCTAGAACCTCAGGATCGCGGATACCAAACTCGTTGCGCGCGACAACGGCGCTGACATCGGCATGCAGGAGATGGGGGTTGTGCCGATCGACCGGGTCAAGGGGTAGCCCCTCGGCGGTAGCCATGTCGAGTAACCGTTGCGGCTTAAAATACTTGGCGAGGTCATGCATCAATCCGGCTTGGGCTGCCTTTTCGGTGTCTTGGTGGTGAAGACGGGCAAGGTCGATCGCCATCTGTTCTACCCCCAACACATGGCGAATTCGAGATTCAGGCACATGGTCTGCTAGCCAGGCAAGCACAGATTGACGAAAGGCACTAGAAAACTTTTCCATGCGAGATCTTCGAGCTAGGCGTTGATTAGTACAATTACTTACTCCTATTCTAAGTCACCGCTCCTTTGAGAAAGAATCAAATCGATCAAAGCGTTGATCAACTGGTCTTTGGGAATAGATTCGATCGACTTGCCGTGCAATACTTCTTGACTAAATACATAGGTGATCAAAGACCCGATAAAGATGCGGGCGGTCATCTCTGGATCGGTTAGATGAAACTCCGAATGGGTTTTAAAATAATCGCTAAGAAACTGATGACCCGCTTGAATGACCTCCTGGTAATACAGTTTTGCCAACTCGGGAAATCGTCCTGACTCTGCAAACAAAAGGCGCACAAAGGCAATGTATTCTGGATCGTCTGTCTTAGCCAAAATCAGTTGAGCAAATCGGCGCAACACTTGGCTGGCAGGATCTGTCAATGGCAGTTCACAACCAAATTCATTGTGAAAATTACGCAGAACCAGTCGCTCAATCAAGGCGATAAACAACCCTTGCTTGCCTTGAAAGTGGTTGTAAATAGTATGTTTTGATACACCTGCTTTGGCGGCAACCCGATCCATACTAGTGCCGGCATAACCGTGTTGCAAAAACACCTGCATTGCCCCTTTGAGAATTTGTTCAGGTTTGCAGGCAAGATCGGGCGATAGATTTTTATACTCGTTGCTCAACATTGGGTCTAAAAATCGGCAGTGCGCGACTGATATGGATGAATAGTTGGGAGTAGCACCGTGGCAAAAGCCGTTAACAGATTTGACAAGCAGGAATAAATTAATCCGGCATCTTAGCAACACCCAACGCTTTCTATCCACTGTCTAACGATGGAGCGTTTGTCTAAAGTAAAAGCCAAAACAACACATCCTACGACAGAGTGAAGCCAAGGAATTGTTTGACCTTTTAGAATCAGACTGAAAACTGGCAATGAAGTTTTATAGACAGAATTGTACTGCACCGTGTAGTCTATACTAAATGAATGCACTGCACAGTGCAGTGCAAAGCGAAATTAAATTTAATTTGAAATTAAGTCTTTACGTGCCCTGGGGATGGTTAGGGTATGCACATTACCAAATCGCTACGCAGACCAAATGGACGGAGTTTGTGGCTGATTGGATTAGCTCTCCTATTGTTGGGAGTCTGGATTTTTTGTAACGCGGGGGGTAATTTTGCCGTCTCAGGAGACGGTGGTAGAAGAAGCCCCACCCCCCCAACCCGTTCTTGTTGCGGCGCTGGGTCGATTAGAACCAGCGGGAGAAGTTGTGAGCGTGGGTGGTCCTACGGGCGATCGCATCGCTCGACTGCAAGTGGCTGAGGGCGATTATGTGCAACAGGCAACCGTCCTTGCCTATCTTGATAGCTACGATGAACGGCTTGCTGAGCGGGACTATGCCGCTAGCCAACTGGCAGAAGCCCGCACACGCCTGCAAGCCGAAACTCAGTTTGGCGAAGCCCAAATCCGTGAAGCCGAAACTCAGCGACAACAGATCGATCGCCCCCAAGCGTTTGAAATCGAAGCGCAACGAGCCACCATCCGCCAACTCAGGGCGGAGTTGGAACTGGCGCAGATTGATTTGAGGCGATCGCAGGATCTGTCCCAACAGGGGGCAATCTCCCGCCAAGAATACGACCAACAAGTCACCGAAGTCCGCCAACGCCAAGAGCAGTTAAACAATGCCGAGGCAACTTTGATCCGACTGGAATCGACCCGCCAGTCTGACCTTGCCAACGCCGAGGCTCAGGTTCAGGCACGGCGGGCAGAGTTGGAGCGATCGCAAGCCCAGATCGAAGTTGAGTCTGCTGCCCGCAACTTGCAATTAGCCGAAGCCAAACTGGAGCGCACCCTCGTCCGTGCTCCTACCAGCGGTGAGGTGCTGCGAATCATTGCTCAGCAGGGTGAGGCGATCGGGCAAGAGGGAGCCATCCTAGAGATGGGAGATACTCGCCAAATGTATGTCGTCGCCGAGGTCTATGAAAGCGACATTGGACGAGTCCAAGTCGGACAACCTGCCACCATCACTAGCCGCAACGGCGCCTTTGAGCAGCAGTTAAGCGGAACCGTCGAGCGCATCGGCAGTCAAATTTTCAAAAACGACGTCCTAGACGATGACCCCGCCGCCAACGCCGACGCCCGCGTTGTCGAAGTCAGAATTCGTCTTGCCAATAGCGCAGCCGTCGCCCAACTGACGAATTTGCAGGTTGATGTGCAAATCGATGTGGACTAGGGCGACTGGCTATTAGCCATTAGCGATTAGCAGTTCCAAACCCAAAACTTTTCCTCTTTCTTCCTGCCTCCCTCTTCCTACCTCCCTCTTCCCATGCGCCGTACCCCTCTTGCTTGGTTGAATTTTGGTCAGTGAACGCAATCGGCTATTGGTGGCGATCGCCGGGGTGGCATTTGCCGTGCTACTAATTTTCATGAATTTGGGGTTTTTGGGGGCGTTTGTTGACGACTTCGACGGACATCTATAGCCAGATGGATGCCGATGTGTTTTTGGTTTCTCCCCAGACGTTGGAGTTGAGTACGAGTCAGTCGTTTCCCCGCGATCGCCTCTACCAGACCCAGAGTATTGCCGGGGTCGCGCGGACAATGCCTGTCTATGTGGGGTATATGCAATGGCGCAATCCTGAAACCCGCCGCAGCCGAGCGCTATTTGCCTTTGCTTTTAATCCACGTGATCCGGTGTTTCTCATGCCGGAATTTGATGATCCAGGGTTAATTGCCGCGATGGAGCGACCCAATACGGTGTTGTTTGATCAACGATCGCGTCCAGAATTTGGTCCACAAACTCCGGGAACCACTACGGAGGTCGATCGCCGCCAAGTGGTGATCGTGGGCAACTACACCTTGGGGGGTGGGTTCACCGCCGATGGCACGGCAATGATGAGCGATCAGAATTTTCTGCGCTTTTTTAGTCCGCGACCGCTCGACCGGATTGATATGGGCTTAATTCAACTGGCAGAGGGTGCCGATGGGGAAACGGTGGTGCAGGCGATCGATGCCAAACTACCGAACGATGTCTTGGTGCTAACCAAGGATGAGATTATTGCTCGTGAACAGCGGTACTGGCTGATTGCCGCTTCCCTGGGCTTCATTTTTGGTTTGGGAGTGGCGGTTTCTTTTGTGGTGGGCACGGTGATTGTCTACCAAATTATCTACACCGATATCTCTGACCACTATGCCGAGTATGCCACACTCAAGGCAATGGGCTATCGCAACTGGTTTCTGTTTGGGGTGGTAATTCAAGAAGCGCTGATTTTAGCGTTGATGGGCTATATTCCCGGTTATGTGGCTTCAGTTGCCGTCTATGAGTTGGCGAGTCGAGCAACCAGTGGCACACTGCCGATGAGTATGAACATGGGACGGGGGATTTTTGTGCTGGTGCTGACGATCGCCATGTGCTCGATCTCTGGGTTGATCTCAGTCCGCAAAGTGATAACAGCAGATCCGGCGGAGGTGTTCTCATGAAGCAGTTCCAGGGCTACCCCCGATCAACTCGATCTAGCTTAAAGGAGGTGGAGCTATGGTAGGTTGGCTACGCCGTACCCCGTTGGCATGGTTAAATTTGACCCACAGTCGCCGCAAACTGTTGACCTCCTTGGCAGGGGTGGCGTTTGCCGTGTTGTTGATGTTCCTGTTTACGGGTTTCCAGAATGCGCTGTACGACAGCCAGTTGCAGGTGATTAATCAATTAAATGCTGACATTGTTCTCACCAGCAAACTGAAATACAGTATGTTTATCCCGGAGTCGTTTGCCCGGCGGCGGCTGTACCAGGCAACGGCATTTGCAGGAGTGGTGGCAGCGTATCCTTTATATATTGGGGATGCGGCAGAGTGGCGCAATGTGGAAACTCGCGAAACTCGCCCGGTGCGCATCTTGGCATTTAACGTGGAAGATCCAGCCTTCCTGCTCCCTGATATTCAATCTCAGGCAGACAGACTCCGCCTTCCTAACACGGTTTTAGTTGATCTCAAATCGCGTCCAGAACTGGGGGCGCGGGAGACAGGTGTGGTCACCGAGCTTGCCGATCGAGAAGTGCGGGTAGTGGGCAACTTTGAGTTGGGGACGGATTTCGCCGCAGGCAACGGCAATTTGATCATGAGCGATCAAAATTTTCTGCGATTTTTGCCGATCGCGGTCCTGAGGAAGACAAACGCACACTTGGGACGGTAGACATTGGCTTGGTAAGGATTGCTCCAGATGCCGATGCCGAGGCGCTGGTGGCGGCGATTCGACGGGCGATCGCCTTGGAAACAGAAGCTTGTATTAACGCCACCACTGTGGAGCAGGCGCGTTGCGGCGACGTGGCGGTGATGACCAAGCAGGCGTTTATTGAACAGGAATTAGTGTATTGGCGGGAGAATACCAACATTGGCTTTGTGTTCACGCTGTTGACCACCATGAGCGTGATTGTGGGGATTATTCTTGTCTACCAAATTCTCTACACCGATGTCGCCGATCACTGGGCAGAATATGCCACCCTTAAAGCAATGGGCTATCGCAATATTTTCCTCCTGGGTGTGGTGTTGCAAGAAGCCATTTTTCTCTCTGTCCTTGGCTTTATTCCCGGTTGTTTGATTAGCATCATCCTGTACGGACAGACCCGCGAAGCCACGGGATTGTTTATGCAAATGACCCCCGATCGAGCCTTGACGATCTACGTTTTGACGTTTCTCATGTGCTTGGTTTCCGGGGCGATCGCCGTTCGCAAAGTTCAGTCTACCGATCCAGCGGAGGTATTTGGCTGATGCACTCTACAAACCTCAATAACGGAGCAACGGCAACCCTTGACCCGACCGATCTCGCCGTTGAGATCAACCACCTCAACTACTACTTTGGGCAGGGCGACCTCCGCAAACAAGCGCTGTTTGATATCAGCATCAACTTTCCGAGAGGGCAGATTGCCATCATCACAGGTCCCTCTGGATCAGGAAAGACCACCTTCCTCAGCCTGATTGGCGCACTCCGAACCTCCAGGAGGGTAGCCTCAAAGTCATGGGACACGAATTGGTGGGCATGTCTAATGCCCGCCTAGTAGAGGTGAGACGCGGGATTGGCTTCATTTTTCAGGCACACAACTTGTTTGAATCCCTCACCGCTTGCCAAAATGTCGCCATGGCAGTGGAACTTCAGGGTGGATTTCGCAACAAACGGGAACAAGCCGTCGCCATTCTTGAAAAAGTTGGGTTGGGGCATCGAGTAGACTACAAACCCAACTCCCTATCCGGTGGACAAAAGCAACGGGTGGCGATCGCCCGTGCCCTCGTCAACCGTCCCCAACTGATTCTGGCGGATGAACCCACCGCCGCCCTCGACAAAGAGTCGAGCCGTAACATCGTCACCCTGCTGCAAGCCTTGGCAAAAGAAGACGGCTGCACCATCCTAATGGTGACTCACGACAACCGCATTCTCGATGTTGCCGATCGCATCATCAACCTAGTCGATGGCTATCTAGAATCCGACACCAACCCCCGCGAGTTTGCTGCTGCCCACGATCCTAAAAATCTAGACCCCAAAATGTTTATCTTGTAAAGTGACACATCAAGAAATTTAATCTTTTGTTATCAATGTCACTATGGAAGAAAAGCGATTAGTCATTCACGGTTTAATTTTGCGATTTAACATCATCGCTTCCCCACTCCCAATTCCCTTCTTCCACCTTCACCCCTCATCCTTCCCATGCCGCTCTCCTTCAGCAACCACGCTCAAGAACTGACCTACACCGCAGTCGTCAATTATCTGTCTAACAGCTTGTTTAAAGACTCCATGCGATTGTTGGACGACATGCCTCGGATTGCGGTGTTGTATCAAAACACAACGTTGATCGAAATTGATGTGCTTGCCTGGGAGGTTCACCCATGGGAGGCTTCCGAGTTGGCGATCGTTCGTGCATCGAGCATGGTGACGCTGGGCAGTGGCATTAGCGCAGAACTAGTGGAATACTTACTGACCGAAAACCGTCGGATGCGGTTTGGGGCGTTTCAGCTAGACGAAGCCGGGCAGGCAGTGTTTGCCCACAGTATCCTCGGCGGTGAGGAGATGGATTTGATGGAATTGCAAACCTGTATTTTGTCAGTGGCAACGATCGCCGCCACCTACGAAGACATCGTGACCGAAAAATTTGGCAACCGCCAAACGATCGCCACGCTGGGTTAACCCGCTGTAGCGTTGCTAAACTGCTAGGGAGAGCCAGACGTTGTATCGATCAAACTTCCCCCAACTTTCCAGTGCCTACCCATCCACTCGATCTCCCTAGCCTCAAGCAAGCCCTAGAAGCCCATTTGTGCCAAACGTCTGCAATTTCAGATTTGAATGGATTGCATGTGTTTGCCCACGGCGAAGCCAACGTCATCTTTCGATTTGCTCAAACCCGGTTGGTGCGGGTGGCGGTAAATACGCCAAACCAGCGATTTGGAGGCGACGTTTGGCGGGTGACGCAATTTGAACAGGATATTCTCCGCTATCTTGCGGGGACGGGAATTGGGCACGAGGTGCAAGCCGCCCACGTCAACCCAACCCCAGATTTCCCCTACACCTATCTAGTTACTAACTATCTAGAGGGCGTGCCGTTAGATTACAGCCGATCGCACCTGCATGCCTGCGCCCAAACCCTGGCACAGTTGCATCGACTGCCTCGCTCGGAGTCCTATACGCTCGATCGCCTACCCAATGTTCCCACCATTGCCCAACCACTGACGCTGTTCTATCAAGAAGCAAAGGACTACGCCCAACCCTACCTAGAATCCAGCCATGCCGATCCTGAGATTGTGGAAATGATTCGCGTGGTGCTTGACCAAGCCAAAACTCGATTGCAGTCCGAGCCTCTGTTGGATAACTATCCCCATCGCTGTCTAGTGCACGGCGACCATACCTACGAAAATTGGGTGATCAATCCCCAACGTGCCCATCTCGTCGATTGGGAGTGGGCGGAGATTGGCTCCCCAGCAGGCGATCTAGGGCATTTCCTCTCCCCAGTCACAATTTGTCGGCGGCAGGGCTATGCCTTGCCCCCTGCCGATCGCGCCTTTTTCCTCCAGTCCTATTACGCAGCCTTGGAGGATAGCGATCTAGCGGAGCGAGTGCAGCGCCACTTTGCCGCGTTTGGGGTGTTTCCGGCAGTGCGATCGCTCTGTTGGACGGCGGGTTACTGGATCACTGCCAACCAGTGGTATGCCGAAGCCGACACACCCAATGCGGTCGATCGGGTGCGGCGGTTACAGGAAAGCCGTCAGCAGTTTCCCTCCCTTTGGCAAGCGGTAATGGAGTGGCTAGACGAAGCGATCTAACTACGGGAATTCTCTTAACCCCCATTCAGGAAATTTTCAGGAATATCCGTTTAGATGTGAAAGCTGAGCAGATCCCCGGCTTTTTGAAAAAGCCAGGAGTCTAAATCCACCGCCGACGAAAAATCCCTTTTTACAAGACGCTGTTGTTAGAGTTTTGATGATTGATCAACGTCTAGTTGTTACCTCCAGTCGATCGCCCCGCTCCTACTTCTGGCACCTCAGTAGCCATTGGCGTGCCTACCTGCTGTTGCTGCCTGCCCTGAGTGTGATCGGACTCCTATTTGGCGGCGGATTGGTGTTGGCGTTCTTACAAAGCATTGGGCTGATCGGTGTGCTCTCGCCGGGAAAATTTACCCTGGCGGCGTACCAAACGGCGCTGAGTGGGGGCGAGTTTTGGCGATCGCTCGGCTTAAGTTTCTACCTAGCGACGATCGCCACAGGATTGGCTGTGATCGCCAGTGTTGGATTGGCATTGTTGTTGCGATCGGCGGGGCGATGGCAAGTTTTGCCTGTCAGATTACCCTGCCGATTCCCCATTTGGTGGGGGTGGCGGGCATGTTGCTGCTGTTGTCTCCCAGTGGGTTCTTGGCGCGGTTGGCAGCCGCTGCTGGTTGGATTCAGTCGGATCAGGATTTTCCGTTGCTGGTAAATGACGGATTGAATTTGGGGGTGATGTTGCACTTTCTCTGGAAGGAGATTCCGTTCATTACGCTGATCTTGTTGGCGGTGCTGCGGGGGATCAATCCTGCCTACGAAATTCAAGCACGGGCATTGGGGGCAACCCCATGGCAGTGCTTTTGGCATGTGACGCTGCCGATGTTGAAGGCGGGGATTTTCTCTGCCAGTCTAATTGTGTTTGGGTTTATCTTTGCCTCGTTTGAGGTGCCGTTTTTGCTGGGATCAACCCGTCCCCGTGCCTTGCCCGTATTAGTGTATCGGGCATTTACCGATACGGATTTGGCGCGTCGTCCAGAGGCGATCGCCCTGGGGTTGCTATTATCGGTGATCTCGATTGCATTGATTGGGCTATATCTCTATTTCACCGCTGGTCGTCGCGTGGTTCGGGCTGATGGGTAAGCATGGTTTTCTCAGAAATGGATTGATTTTGCTAGTGATTGCCGTGTTTTTTCTGCCATTTTTGCCGCTGCTGATCTGGTCGGTGGCGCAGGGGTGGTTTTTCCCGCAACTGTTGCCGGAATGGACGGCACAGCATTGGCAGCAGCTAGGTTCCTCGACTTCGCGGGTAGGGGAGGGGTTGATGCAGAGTTTGGCGATCGCCCTGACCACCACTGGGCTTTCCCTCCTGGTTGGTTTACCCGCAGGGCGAGCATTGGGGGTGATGGACTTTCCTGGTAAAGCAGTGTTGAAGCTGGTGTTGCTGATGCCGATCATCGTCTCGCCCCTAGCAACGTTGATGGGGATTCAATTTATCTTGATTCGGCTGGGGTTGAGCGGCACGCTATTGGGGGTGGTGTTGGTGCACCTGATGCCGACGATCCCCTACATGACGCTGGTGCTGTCCAGTGTGTTTGCCAATTTTGATGTGCAATACGAAACCCAGGCGCGATCGCTCGGTGCCTCCCCCTTACAGGTGTTGTGGCAAGTCACCCTACCCTTAATTGCTCCAGGGGTAATGGTGGGAGCACTATTTGCCTTTTTGATTTCGTGGAATGAGTTTCTGTTGACCTTCTTTGTCGGTAGCGGACAGGTGTTTACCCTACCAATGGTACTGTTCACCCTGTTGCAAGGCGGAAATAATGGACTAGTCGCGGCGGTGGCGATCACGTCGATTGTGCCGGGGTTGGTGTTTTTGTTGATTGCCAGTCGATCGCTGCAAACCAGCACGGCATTGGGAGGATTGGGCAATGTCTAAGGAGAACCAATGAGCCAACTCGTTCTACAACACCTCACCAAACGCTTCCAGGGGATTGTCGCGGTTCAGGATCTGTGGCTGACGGTGGAAACTGGGGAAATCGTTTCCCTGTTGGGTCCCTCTGGATGCGGCAAATCCACTACCTTGCAGATGGTTGCCGGAGTCCTCGCCCCCGACGTAGGGACGATCGAGCTAGATGGGCGCCTCCTCAACCGCGTGCCCCCCGAAAAGCGGGATATTGCCCTGGTGCTGCAACGAGGCTTGCTGTTTCCCCACCTGAGTGTGGGTGAAAATGTGGCGTTTGGACTGAAGATGCGGGGCGTCAATCGAGTCGAGCGGGAGCGACAGGCGATCGCCATGCTGCGCCACGTCCAACTCGACGGCTTTGCCCAGCGCCACCCGTCGGATTGTCGGGGGGGGCAAGCACAGCGGGTAGCGCTGGCGCGGTCGCTGGTGATTCATCCCAAACTGCTGCTGTTGGATGAACCCCTGTCCGCCCTAGATGCCAACCTGCGCGAAGAAATGCAGGAACTCATCCTGCGGCTCCGTACCCAGACCGGCGTCACAATGCTGGTGGTGACGCATGACCAGACCGAAGCGGTGGTGATGTCCGATCGGATTGCGGTGATGTTTGACGGTTGCCTGCGCCAGGTAGACACGCCCGAACAGCTCTACCGTCAACCCTGTGATGAGGCGATCGCCCGCTTCATGGGTGGGGTAAATTTTTTTCCAGCCATTGCCCAGGGGAAAAACTGGCGGATGGCGGATGGCTCTACCCTGCGCAGCCAGTTCCCGGCTGAGGGCATGATCCAGGCGACGATCCGTCCAGAGCAGATCCAGGTGTTGACCACAGCACCGACCGGAAGAAATGTGCTGCCCGCGACGATCGTTGCCAATCGCTTTGTCGGCACCCAGCGACGGTTGATCCTGGCAACAGCAGGGGACCAGATGTTACAAGCCTGGGTCTCTCCTACGCTGGAGGTGGCGATCGGGCAATCGGTCTGGGCATACCTACCGCCCGAAGCGCTGTGGTGTTTTTCGGGGGCGATCGCCCCAGTTGAATCGTCCCTTTCCCAACCTGTTACTGGAAATTAATCCAATGCACTACCCCTCTCGACTCTCGTTCCCTCGTCGGAAATTTCTTATCCTCTCTGCCGGAACCTGTCTGGCAACCCTGACCAGCAACTGTTCCCCCCAAAATAATCCCACCTCTACGTTTGATCCCCGCTCCGCCACCTGGGAAGAAATCCTGGCAGCGGCAAATGGGACGACGGTCAACTGGGCAATGTGGGGCGGCAGTGACAAAACCAATGGCTACGCCGACCAGTGGGTTGCCAAGCAATTGCAGGACGACTATGGTATCACCCTGAATCGCATTCCCCTAAACGACACCGTTGAGGCGGTGAATAAAGTTGTGGGGGAAGTCCAAGCCGGATTGACCCAAGGCGGCAGCATTGACCTAATTTGGATTAACGGCGAAAACTTCCGCACGATGAAGCAGGGGAATCTGCTGTTTGGACCCTTTACCAACAAGCTGCCCGCCATGCAGTACTACGATCTGCAAAATCCGTCGGTGATCTCCGACTTTGGCTTACCCGTGGATGGCTACGAAGCCCCCTACACAGGGTCGTATTACATCATGGCAATGGATCGGAGCAAAGTCGATCGCGCCCCCGCTAATTATCAGGAACTTCTGGATTGGGCAAAAGCCAACCCCGGACGCTTTGCCTATGTGGCTCCCCCTGCCTTCGATGGCAGTCGATTTTTGCTGACCACGCTCTATGGGGTGACGGGCGGCTACGAACAGTATCTAGGCGAGGAGTTTAACGAAGACCTATGGAATCGAAATTCACCCCAGGTGTTTGACTACCTAAAGAATTGGAACCCCACCTCTGGCGCAGCGGCGAAACTATCCCGCCTCAAACCGTCTGCACGAACTGTTGCCATAGTG
>JAAUSV010000076.1 GCA_012032525.1 Leptolyngbyaceae cyanobacterium SL_7_1 | reverse complement strand
GGGGACTTTGAGCAAGAACGGATTGAAAGTCCCCCAACTTTGGGGGGTTGGGGGGCGGTTCGGATAACAACTGTCACTCTTCAGACATTCTCTTACAGCGGATTGCATCTGCATAAACCACACTTCAGCGTAGGGGCGAACGGCGACCCGCCCCTGCGTCTGTGGCTTACCCATCTGAGAACTGCTGTAAGTAAGAGTTACCAGCTAACAGCTTGCAAATCAATCTGTATGAATAATCTCATCATCTGGATTCACCAAACGCAGGAGTTTTTGTTTGATTTGGGCATCAAACACCTCCCACTTGAGTCGGGTGTACTCACTGTTTTCATTAGAGCCAGACAGGAAACCCATCGGGATCTCGAAACCGCCCCGCCATCGATCGCCCACCGCCAAAGAACCGTCCCTGGGCGTCTTGTCCAAAGGCTTCTTTGATAAATTCGTCGGGGTCAAGGGTGAGCTTATTGGTGCGCAGGGAGCCGATCACCACTTCTAGATCTTCGTCTTCGTCGTGCACAATCCCGTAGACCACAGCGGTGTGGACGTTCTCCTCCGTTACCAGGAAATCGGCGGCTTGGGGAATGGCATCGCGATCGTCATACCGCAAATACCCGACCCCGGCGATCGAAAAGTTATTTTGCAGAATCCGATTGCGGAGCGATCGCTCAATCACATCCATCACCCGCTTAGAACGGGAGGATTGCAGAATCGCATTCAGCAATTGAGCATCGTAGAAGCGGCTGAGATAGCCTGCGGCAAAGAAGTCTTCTTCCTGTGCCTGCATCAGGCGATTGGTGTCCGATCGCAAGCCGTGGATCAAGGCAGTGGCACACTTGACGTGTTCACTATTGCTGGTGTCGAAGCGCAACAACCCTGCCAGCAAATATTGGGTGAAAATCGTTGCTGTTGACCCCGTGTGGGAACGGATGTCTTCAAACTCTGCAATCAGATCGGTTTGGGGTGCGTGGTGATCGACCAACACCGTGATTGGAATCCGAGCTTGCTGCACCAAGGGGAGCAGTTGGGTGGTGGTTCCCTGTCCATCGACAAATACACAGCCCTGATAGCAAGACCAATCCTTTTCTTTGGCGGCTTGGACGGTCAACCGTTGGGCGGGTAGACCAGTGAGCTTGACCAGCGCAATGTTTTCCTGGTGGCTGAGCGTGCCCGCATAGACAATATCGCAGCGAATGTCGTATTGCTGGGCAATCAACTTGTATGCCCACCCACAGGAGAGGGCATCGGGATCGGGAAAATCTTGTAGGATAACCAATTGGCGATCGCCCCGATGCCGCTCTAGCACTTGCCGTAGCTCTGCCACCTTTTGCTCCACCACTCGTTTATTGGAAGCGGTTAATCCGGCTTCTGGGGAAATTACCAATGGCTCAGCGTCTACCTTGCCCAATTCGGCTTCAGCAGGGGAGTCTTTGACGGGCGATTCAAGGGTAGCTGGAAAATCGGATGAGATCAATGAGTTTACTTGCATGGCAACGATACACTAGGACGGTGGCAACGCATTTGCAGGAGTGACCTTGATTAGAAGTATCGAGGCTGCAAACGGTTTCCAATCTGATGCGGTTGGAAACACTACTTAAATTCTCGCAAAAAATCAACGAGCTTTGTATTACCTGATTCGATCTCCATCCTAAGAGAGACTGGGTGCTCGGCTCGGCTTCAGCCCATAGGGATTGCTCTACCAATTTAGGTGGAAGTCACCAACTCCTGTGGGGCAGATACGGTCGAGCGATGGCTACAGGCGTTGTGCCCCCAGCCATCGCCCGAATTCTCAAAATGGGCTTAAGCAGATTTGGGTTTGAAGAGGACTTTAGAAGCGATCGCCAGCGTCACCAATCCCAGAATCGATCCAGGTTCGGGAACGCTAACCCCGCCATCACCATTGTCATCGGGGTCAGCATAGGTCTCCCCATCGATCACAATTCCCGGAGGAGGCTCGGAGCCAGCCGTATCTCCTTTGATGAACACTGCTGCATCATAGATACCGTCATTGGTGTCCCGCATATTGATCGTCAGAACGTTGGTGGCGTTCTTGGCGATCGGAGCTTCAAACAGCAACGGATAGGTGTAGCCATCTAACTTGGTAATATCGCTGGCTGGACCAGTACCCACGGGATTTTGAATAAAATCAGGGTGAAATGGACCCACCGGGCTACCAACCAAATTGTTGATGGTCACAGCCTCGCCATCACTCAATTGCGCAAAATCAATCCCATTTAATTTGAGGGTAAAGGTGTCATTGAAGGATGACCCGCCAAACTCCACAAACTCCTCAGAGCCAAAGGCGTACTGAAAATAGAATTTTTCGGCGGTGTCGTCGGCGTCAAACGTCAGTTGCAGCGTTAGGGAATCGCCAGAATTTCCCGGCAAGCCAAAATCCGTATTCAAGTCAGGGGAAAACGTGTCGGAGGTGTTGATTCCGGGCAAATCAATCACTCGTCCGGTGCTAATTACGACTCCATCTTCTAGGAAAAATGGATCGTCTTCAAAAATACCAAAGCCTCTGGCATCTCCAAACAGGCTGATATTGAAATTGCTCAGTCCATCAGTTGTGCCCAATAGAGCATCCAACAGTTGAGCACCATTGTTGGTTTGAGTAACGGTAAAGGCAAACGCCGTCATGCCAACGCTGAGGCTGGTTAAGGTAATCGTGGTGGAAAGCAGAAGTCGAGTGAGTTTCATGGGTGTCCTCTTGAGGGCGAAAGGATGAGGGAGCAAAGGGAAGGGAGCTGGGATGCGAGAGAGGTAGAACATCCCAGCGATCGCACCCTAAACGTAGGTAAAGTAACTATCTGTCAGATTCAGGCTGGTGGTGCCTGCGACGATGCCGATTAGATCGCCATTATCAATGGTTGCGAAGGAGCCATCGACAAAGGCGTTGTCGTTCACGCCTCGGATAATCACTTCGGGGGCGTAGTAGATCGAGGTTATCTCCACACCAAACAAAGTACCTGTTATGAGAGAGTAATCACTCTGAGTACCGTTTAGTTGAATTACATCGCCCTCACCAACATTGAAGTCACTGATGTAGGCGTAGTCTTCGTTATTCAAGCTGCCTTGATTGGAGTCGAAGTCGTTGTAATACACATAAGTTCCATCTCCCAACCAGAATTGGTCTGCCCCACTTCCACCTGTCAAAAAGTCAACTTCTTGTTCATTATTTGGAGAGGGTTCACTGCCAAAGTCAATGCCGATGAGAATGTCGTCACCCTCGCCGCCATCGAGTTGGTCGTTGCCTAAACCGCCGACCAGAACATCGTTGCCTTCTCGACCGAAGAGGCGATCGGCTCCTTCCCCAGCCGCAATCCCATCATTGCCCGCACCGCCATCGAGATAATCATCACCGCCACTGGTGAAGTTGTCGTTGATGTCGAGGTTCTCGATGATGGTGTCGTCGCCCTCACCGCCGTAGATCTCATCATCGCCGCGACCTCCCCAGAGTTGATCGTTGCCTTCTTCGCCAAAGACCAGATCGTCTCCCCAGCTTGCAAAGACAAAATCGTCGCCCTCGTTGCCAATGAATTGATCCTCGTCAAAGCCGCCGTACATGATGTCGTTCTTGCTTGTGCCCGTAATCTGAAAGCGCTCAAAGTCATCAAAGCGGACTTCGTCTAGTAGGTCATCGCTATCCGCGATGTTACGGTAGACCCGTCCTCCATTGGATGCACTGAAGGAGGACACTTCCATGACCAAGCCTGTGCCGATGTCTTCGACGGAATAATCGACAATCAGCAGGTCGTCGCCGCCGTCTTCACCGCCGCTGAAGCCACCATCCACTATGTCGAACCCTAAGCCGGAATTGACGATATCATCCCCTGCATTGGTGGAGAAGATATTATCCACTCTGCCTAGTTGGGTGAGTTGGTCGTTGCCCGATCCGGTGCTGATGGTTTTGAAGATTTCAAAGCGGCGAATCAAGGTGCCATCTGTTAGGAAGAGGCTTTGGTCAGGATTTTCTTCGGTAGTGCTGGTGCTAATCAGCACGATGTTGTCGGTCTTGTCGGACAGATCATCTGACAGCGTATCAATGCCATCATCGCCATCCAAATAATCGTTGCCGCCGCCGCCATCCACCACGTCGTCGCCTGCGCCCATTTGCAGCACATCACGATTTTGACCGCCGACCACCTGATCGCCCTGGAAGGTTCCAGTTAGCACCAAGCGATCGATATTGTCAAAGTTCACCGTGTCGCTACCCCGAACGATCGACCCCGACCCAGTGGCGGTGTTGGTGAAGCCGCCAATGATCGGTGCTCCGGTGTCGTTGAAGGCGTAGTCGAGGATAGTGAGGCGATCGGTGCCAAACAAACCATTGACGTAATCAACACCCCCGTTGCTTAGTCCGGGGTTAAAGTCGTTATCCCCAAAACTGCCAAACAGGGAATCGCCAAAGTTGGAGCCAATCAAGTTCTCAATCTCTGTCAGGCTATCGCCCTCGGCGTGACCACCGGAGCCAATTCCAGTCAGCAGGCTGACTGTAACCCCCGCAGAGGATTCCTTGTAGCTGGCGGTGTCGCCCCCGCCAAAGGCACTGTCGGTATTGGCTCTGAGCGTGGCGCTGTTGCCATCTCCATCCAGCGTATCGGCTCCGGCTCCACCGACGATCGTGTCATTCCCGTCACCGCCCTCGATTGCGTCTGCCCCCGCCAAGCCCCGCAGGATGTTGTCTCGCGAATCTCCTTCTAGCACGTCATCAAAGTTGGAGCCTTCGAGATGCTCAAAGCTGCTGAGGAACACACCGCTGCCCTCAAAGGTCTCAAAGCGAACCTGCTGATCGCCTTGAGCATAGCCACCCAAACCGATCGACGAGAAGATTGATCCAGAACGTGACCCACCCGTCGCCAAGCTGACATTCACACCCGCATTAGACATCAAATAGGACAACCAATCCGTGCCACTATTGCCGTTTAACTCGTCTTCCCCTGCCCCTGCCAGGATGATGTCATCGCCGCTGAAACCGTCGATCGTGCCACCAAACTGACTGGCGACTAAGACATCGCCGTATACGGAACCCTGGAGATTTTCCAGGTTAAATAGGCGATCGCCCTGTGCCTCACCACCATAGCCCCGATTAGCGGACAGGTTAATTAGCAAACCATCGATCGGCGAGGTCAGCAGAACGGTTTGATTTGACAGGTTTACCAACACAGGAACGGTGGAACCCAGGTAGGTGGTAGTATCCGTGCCATCTCTGCCATTGATCAGGTCGGCTCCCGCCCCACCCAGCATGACATCATCGCCATTGCCGCCTATCAAGTCGTCTTTGCCCGCGCCGCATCGATCACACTGCCGGAGTTCGCCCTCGAAGAACATCGCGATGGCGCGATCCTTCGACGTTTGGATGTTGGTCAATGTGTCGGTTGTGCCGTGACCGTCGTTGCTGGCAAAGCCAGCATTTAAATTGACCGTGACCCCGTTGGGTGAGTCGGCATAGCTGACAAAGTTCTTGCCGCCACCCCCATTGATCGAGTCATTGCCCTGACCCGCGTTGATGAAGTCGTTGCCCTCTCCGGTGATGATGGTGTCGTCGCCTGCTCCACCCGTGACATCGCCCATCGCTTGTACGCCGCCGATGAACTGGATGAAATCATTGCCGTCTCTGCCTTGCAGCAATACCGCTTTGACGTTCTCATAACGCCTGGTTTCGGGGTCGAGTCCGATCAGGTCGATCGTCTCATCGCCCTTGGGACCAGAGATATGCTGGACGATGATGCTGTTTAAGCCCTCGGTGTCAGCGCGATCGATAATTCCCTGTTCCGCCAAGGCTTGTTGGACTTCGGGACTGCGATCGGGGTTCTGCACATCAAAGAAGGAATCTAATGGGGCATCACAATCCGGCTCGGTCTCGAAGTCGATCAAATTCACATCTAACAGGTTGAACCGCTTGGTGATGCTAAAGAAGCCAAAGTCGAGCTCAAACGCCGCAAAGATAAAGGCAGACAGCGCCCCTTCAGCTTGGAATAGGCACAGCGGCGAGTTGTTGGCAATATCGCTAGCCCGAACTTTAAAAGGTTCCAGCGGATCAGTCGGGTCGTAGACGCTCAGCCCAGTTTCTAAGCGGAAGCCACCGCCCACCGCGATTTCGATAATGCCAAGATTGACTCCGGCTTTTGCTCCCACCTCGCCATATAGCAACAGGTTGGGCGCATCATCCCCCGGATCAGGCGTCAACGCTCCCGGTGAGGTGGCAAAGAAGCCATCAAAGATCAATTCTGGATTGGTAAAGCCACCCGCCTGAAAATCCGCCAATCCCTTAGAGTCAAAGCCAAACACCATTTGGGCGCTGGCTCCGGCTCCAACAAAAAATTGCAAGGTGATGGGACCGAAAATCGGGATTCCAGGGTCAGGGGGGAAATCGAGCGGACCGATATCAAATGCCAGCTTGGGCGTGGTGTAGGTGAACAACTCCACACTCGGATCGCCCAAGAGCAGTTTGATAATATTTGTCGGGTCATCCAGAATCGGGAATTGCAGATCATTGGCAATACCGTTCTGCTCAGACGGATCAACGCCTTCCTCATCCAGCGTATCGAAAAACTCGCCCAGGTCTCCCAAGGCTGAACCCACTTGGTCGTCGATCGAGGTATCGGGGGCATCGGTCTGGGTGATTAGACCACCCCCCACCCCAAAGTCGCCCAGGCTGATTTCAAATTCTTCATCACCACTCGGAAGACTATTCACCAGTTCGAGAATGCTATCTAACTGGTCAAGAAATTCAGCCGTCCCCGCCAAACTGGGAGCAAAGAGTTCGGCTAGATCAATCAGAGAGCGTCCAAGCAAGGGCAGATCGTCTGTTAATACGTCGGCGATCGGCTGCAACGGTTCCGTTACCTTCTTGATGTCAGTCAAGATCGAACCCGCAAAGTTTTTCACAAAGGAACCCAGATCAAGCTTGACATCCTCAAAGCTGATGCCGGGAGTGGTGGTGATGCCCGTGGTGCTGTCGTAGTTTAAGCCAGAGAGATTTAGACCCGCCTCGATCGTTGGCAAAATCCCATTGTCGATGCCGCTACCCAAATCTAATCCGGTACTAAACAGCAACTTCAGATCGGCATTGGCGGTCAGTTCTGGCGTAGCAGAGCCGATCGTGCCAAAGCTAGAGACCTTGACCCGATCGTTTCCATCGCCTGTCCCCGTCACATCTGCCTGAAAACTGCTGCTAAAGGTGCTGCCGTTGTCACTGGCGCTGACTTCCAAAAATCCCAAACTACCCGTGAAACTGAGGGGATTGTCATCGCCATCCACCAATTCCACCGCCAATTCGGCTTGCAACTCGTTTGCGCCATTGGTTTTGACAAAGAAGGCATCGGCGCTGGCTCCGCCATCGCTATCGTCTATTCCAAAGTGAATGTCTAGAGCTAAATCCAGCTTGGCACTGGCTCCACCGTCCAGTTTCAACCCTAGACCGGGAATGCCTAATTCTTCGGCTAATTCTAGGGTGGTGTCAAAACTCTTGCCCAGCTTGAATTTGTATTCGATGCTGTCGGCAGTGTCGATTAGCTCCACATCGGCGATCGTCACATCCCCGTCACCATTGGAATCCAACAACAACCCCAACCCACCATCGGTTGCTTTGAGCGCATCAAACAACGCCTCCTGCACCGCCTCAGCACTGGTGAAATCATCCAGTTCATCCAGCAGTTTGTTCTCTAAGGTGTCGGTGATAAAGTCGTTGATGTAATCCAGCAGGGGCAGATCGCCCAACAGCGGCAAGTTTTCTAGGGTTTGACTAGAGATGGCGGATTTGATTGTATCCAGCAAGTCATCGATCTGCCCTTCGATCAGATCCAGGTTTTCCAGCGGATCGACCGCGGCTTCAGCCGTGATCATCTCGCCATTGACCAAAATCTCGATCGCATCCTCTTGATGCAAACTCTGTAACTGTGCGGATGTCAACGAAATTCCTTGAATTAGGTTGGAGAAAATCGCTCCTTCATCCCCCATTGCATCCGTGGAATTAATTTGGGAATCGACAAAGTGACCGATTTCCTCCAGCAAAACCGAGGCGATCTCGGTACTGGTTCCGGCTGTTGCAATCCAATCGGCGGACAGATAAATCTTGCCTGTCTCACTGGAAAATGCGCCGCGTGCACCGTTCAGACTGGGGGTGGGAAGGATCTCGATCGCAGGTAAGCCGCTGAAATCTGAGGCTGCCCATTGTTGTTGAATGCTAGCCAAGGCAGTGGGGTCGATCGCATTACCGAACGCTTGAATCGAAAAATCTAAGAAATTGGGATCAAGGCTACCCGTGGTTAAAAAATCGCAAACCAAATCCCATGCTTGCGCTAGGGGTGTAGAACCCGGCAAGCCCTGTGCAGGTGTATTCATGATTAGTCCTCTTACTGGGGGGGCGTCAGCGAGACAAATTCCGGTTGGATGCGATGTACCCTAATCGATCGCAGGTTCGCCTTTCCGTAGCATTGAAGGGTTGAGACACAATAAAGTCGATCGATGTTGTCTAATTTATGACAAAATTCATGATTCTGTCATGCTTTGCTAATACAACTTGACAAAGGCTTAATCCGCAAACCTTGAAAAAATTCTAAGAATTGCGGCTAAGACAAAGACTCCCGGCTTCCTTGAGAAGCCGGGAGTCTGGGCAGAAAAGTAAGTTAGGGAACTGAAGGGCTTATCGCATCAAGTTCAACAATTCCTTGGGAGACGCTAGCAAGTCGATCGCCACAAAGAAAATTTTGCCTTGAGGATCGAGCAAGAAGCGCCACGCAATATTCATGCCCACGCTACCAAACCAAGGCGTTTGTACCTTGCCAGTGACTTTGACTTGAGTAAAGCCATCCTCAGCAGCCTCAGCCACGCCGCGCTCTGGCATCAGCTTTAAGTTTTGGCACTCCTCTCGGAAATACCGAAGGATATTTTCCTTACCCACGATCGGGCGCTGGAAAGGAGGTTGCAGTGCTCCATTGGGGGTAAACAGCTCAATCACCACATCAAAGTCATTGGCATTCATGTTGTTGATGTAGCTCAGCACTGTGGGAGTGGTGACTCCATCGATCGTCACAGAGGTACGTTGTGCCACAGCTTGGGGGATGGCGACTGGCTCGGACACTCTAGCGGTGCCGTCCAACTTGCTGGAGTCATAGCCCATGTCAATTACAGAGTTGCGCAACACGGTGATCTGCTGACCCGGATCAAGCTCTTTGATGGTCTGCAAAATTGCCGACGCATTGGCTGACATTTGGTATCCCGGAGGAATCGGAGCGACAACGCCTTGCTCCATCCATTCACCCAACTGAAACCAAAATCCCAATTTAATGTTGGGGCTAAAGCTACCGTAGGTGCGGCAAACGGGGGTGTCGGCTCGGTTTGCCAAGTCGCACATGACTTGGGTTTGCTCCAGCGGAGACATTTGGCGAATTTGATTGAGAATACCTTCGGCAAGCACCATGCTGGCAGCACCGGGAGCGGCAACGGTAATTGTTTTTCCCATCTCCGTATACGCAAACCAAATCAGTGCAAGCTGCTCTTCAGCACTGAGCTGGTTGAATCGGGCGATCGTCGCGGGTACTGCATCAGCCGATAGAGTTCCTGGGAAAATACCACGAGCGGAGTCAATCGTAATTGCCATGATTTGACCTCAATAGTTAGAGGGACAGATAGATCGGAGGTGTTAAGTCTATTTACTTAACCCTAAAGTCACAATATCATAAATTTTCTTAACAATTTGACATATATCTTTATGAATCTTATTGGCTTGGGTTATTGGCTGAGGTTGGAGGGTGTTTGTACCGATGCACTGCTACAACAAAACCTCTCTGTGGAACAAGGGCTCAACCAATTCACAGGGAGATTTTTGCGTCAACCAATTTTTAGGTAAAAGCATTTTTGATTTCGTTGGACTCAGGGCATATTGTTAGCTGGCGGCACTTAACGATCGCCCCTATTTTTACCCCAACTCTTTCACTGATTTTTGGAGTTTAGATCAAATGCCGCTTTCACTTGGGCATCCCAACCCAATGCTTGCATCCAGCCCGGATAGAGCGATGATGGGGCAGTCAGGGTATCTAGTTGCTGAATCTCAGAAGTAGAGAGCGTGAGATCTGCGGCTTTCAAGTTGTCTTCAAGCTGGTGCATTTTATTTGCCCCAACGATGACTGACGTGATAAAAGGTTTCGTAAGAATCCAGGCGATCGCCACCTGAGCCGGAGATGCACTGTGGGCTTGAGCAATTTGCTGGATGACATCCACGACGTCATAGCCCTGCTCGACATCGATCGGGGGCAGCTTAAATTGATTCAATCTTGCCCCTTCTGGTGTTGGGTTTTCACGGGTATATTTGCCGCTCAAAAAGCCACCTGCTAAAGGACTCCACACCAACACCCCAATGCCTGCATCTTCCACAAATGGCACCACTTCATATTCCAGATCGCGTCCTAGCAAAGAGTAATACATTTGAGCCGCAACAAACGGAGCATAGTTGTGATGGTTTTGAATCCCCACCATTTTTGCCGCTTTCCACGCTGGAAAATTGGAATAACCAATGTAGCGGACTTTGCCCTGCCGCACCAGATCATCCAAAGCCCTCAAGGTTTCTTCGAGTGGCGTGATCGGATCAGGAATATGAAGCTGATACAGATCAATATAGTCCGTGTTTAATCGCTTCAGGCTGGCTTCCGCCGCCATCATGATATGCCGATAGGATGACCCTGTATCGGTAATGGCATTCCCGGAGCGAAAGCCTGATTTTGTGGCGATGATCACCTGATCTCGACGATGAGCCAGGGCTTTGCCCAGCATAATTTCCGATTGTCCGTTGGTGTAGGCATTGGCGGTATCAAACAGGTTAATTCCAGCCTCCATGACGCGACCCACCATTTGATCGGCGATCGTCTGGTCAATGCTGTTGGTCACACCGGGAACGAGTTGCCCCTCGCCAAAAGTCATCGCCCCAAAGGAGAGCCGTGAGACAACCAGTCCAGTTTTCCCCAGCGTTGTGTATTGCATAAAATTTCCTGTGCTACTGGTTCCAAATAATCGCTACCCTGCCAACTGTCCGCCCGTCACATCTAAATCCATGCCCGTGAGTGAAGTAGCTTGATTAGAAGCCAGGAACATCACCGCTTCTGCCATTTCATACGGAGTCATAATTCGTTTGGTGACAAATCCCTGTACTGCTTGTTCATATGTGATTCCTTGAAACGCAAAGGACTCACGTAACTGCGGTGTGTCTACAGCCAGGGGCGAAATTGAATTGATGCGAATATTATGGTCGGCGTTTTCCTGAGCAGCCGCTTTTGTGAGTCCAATCACCCCATGCTTACTGGCATTGTAGTGAGCGGTTGTACGAAATCCAATGTGTCCAGCCACAGACGCCATGTTAATGATATTACCGCCGCCTTGTCGCCGCATATGTGGAATTTCGTATTTCATACACAAGAACTCACCCACTGTGTTTGTGGTGATGATGTCCATGAAGTTGTCTAATGGGATATCTTGAAGTTCAGCCGGAGTCATGAAGATACCAGCGTTGTTAAAGGCAATATCAATGCGTCCATATCGCTCTACGCAAGTGTTTACAAACGCTTTCACATCGTTTTCAGCTCTCACATCGGCTCGTTGATAGGTGGCTTTACCACCTGTATCCCGGATACTTTGAGCCACTTGCTCTCCCAAAGATTCCCGCCGACCGCAAAAGTGAACAGTGGCTCCCTCAGCAGCAAACGCCCGTGCCGTGGCTTCTCCAATTCCTGATGTGGCTCCGGTGATCAGCACCACTTTGCCTGTAAATCGACCGTTGGGATTCACACTGGCTTGAGGTTCAGGCGGAGTTTGGGTGTTTGCTTGAGCGGTTTGAGTGGCGATCGCTGCTGCAAATCCAGCGACTCCAATTGCTCCAGTCGTCAGCAGTTGACGACGACTGACCTCTGACATAGTTTCTTCCCTCACTTTCTCACAACTCGACGAACAGTAAGAGGGTATAGCAGGTGCCTTTGACCAATCTAGGAAATTATTGCTATTTTGCTGACATAGCGTCTGGGTGTCACCCCAACTTGACGTTTGAAGTGCCAGCCAAAATGACTCTGATCGTAGAAGCCTGTCATCGTGGCGATCGTTGAGATTGGGATTTCCTGGAGCAACAGCTTTTTTGCCTGAGCAATTCGCAATTGAGTCTGATAGACACTGGGAGACACGCCTAATTCTTTACGGAAAACACGGCAGAAATGAAAGCGACTTAATCCGGCGATCGCTGCCAGTGTGTCTAGAGAAATATCACTGGTGTAGTGAGCATGAAGATAGTCACAAGCAAGCATCACAGCCGCATGAGTTGATTTCAAAGAACGAACAGAAGGGCTATTTGAGGCGTAGCGCCTAATCAGATAGGAGAGAAAGTCCCAAAGTGCTGCATTGTGTTCCAAGTTGGAATTTTTCTGATCCAATGCTGCTTGCAATGCTAGAAACAAACGATTCAATTTTGAATCGGTAAGAAATATTGTTGAGAAGAAGGGAAGACTGACAGGCTTCTCTGCCATTTCAGCAGCAACTGTATGTAACCATGTTGGGTGAATGTGCATCATCGCAAAATGGGCGGGCGCGGTCAGACAGGTGCGATCGCTCGGCGCATGGATCTCGCCTGAATGGATCACGCTCAAACTTCCAATAGGGATGAAACAATACGCGCCGCGATAGTGATACTCACCTTGACAGTTGAAACTCAAACCAAACTGATACTCTTCGTGGGAATGTCTGAGCAGCGGCTCTACGGAACCTGATGTGTAAGCATATTTCTCTAGTAAGATGCCATCCGATTCCCATGCCTGAACAGAAATTTGTGCTGCTTTGTTGTTCATAAAAGCAATTTAACGTTGTATCCCACAGACCACCTTTCGGTCACGTTCCTACCGATAACTTAGCCAGCTAACGGTGAAGTTGTGTGGCGGCAGACAAGCTTGAACTCTCACCGATAACCTCTGTACCGTCCGCACCAACGCAGTGTTAGGGAGCTGACTGTAACAGTTTTATAAAGCTCTCCTGCTCAAAATGTCGATCAGTGGTCAGCGCCTCTGTGATTCCACGCTGACGCATCAAAACAAAACTGACTGCATCACACAACGAATAGGTTTTGTCTTGCCGTTCAATCAACAGTTGCATGGCTTCTCGATGCAGTTGCTCATCTACCCAAACTGTTTCGATATCTGGATTATCAAGCAAATCCATCACAAATGCCAGCACCGCAGGACGAGGAAACCGACGTATCAATGCCAAGGCAATTAACTCAGCTAAAACATAACTATGAGTCAAAGACTTCTTGCTAGCGTTGTTGAGTAATTGCACCGCTTCTTGATGCTGAGGCTGATTTTGCTGGATATAACATAGCAACCCTGATGTATCTAAAAGCACGAACTAACCCTACCCCTCATACTCACTTGCATAGGCTCTTGCAAGATCAGCGTCAATGCTTTCATTGTCTATACCTGTCGGATAACCAAGACTGATTGCCCCAGCATGACTTCTAAATCTCTGTCGAGCCTCTTCCTGCTGTGCTACCGAGTGTAAAACCCTGCTCACCCCGTTGTTTTGATTACTGAGTGCGGCAACGATCCACTCTGCAATTGACAGACCTACAGCGTTAGCCTTCTGCTGTAGATCTGCATAAACCTCATCACTTAGTTCCAGAGTTAGCTGCTGGCTCATACATATCAAAGGGGTTGATGAATCTACAAAAATTATAGCTTTTACCCTACAGACGGCTCAAATGTCTTTGAGCTGGGAGACTGACAGCTATGCTTGATGTACCGTCTCTACCGGAACACTCTGCTTTGCGTTGCGATGGGCGGAGTGGCTAGGTTTTGGCTTTCCTCAGCCAAGCCAAACTTAGGAGTTGACCCATGACCGACCGATTCGAGGGTTCGTTGAATGCTGCTGCCAACGATCGCCCCTCCCTTACCTGCGAACTCCCCCCCTCTACCCGCAGACCCTTGCGGGTGTTGCTAGTGGGCGATCGCTAAGACGTACTTGACACCATCAAGAACCTGCATCAACGGGGCTTTGCTCCGGCAGGCGAGTGGAGTCGGGCAGTCGCCTGTCCCACCGCTGACGAGGTGATGCAGCGAATAGTAGTGAGTCTGCCCACCGATTGTGTGCTGAGTATTTTGACCAAATATTTCAGTTAGGGAGAGATGCCTGGTTGACCGACAAAACTCCTGAAAATATCGAAAAATTGTAGGTTGGTTAAGGCACGCAACCCACGTAAAACCGATGTGAACGTTGGGTTTCTCCATGCCCAACCCAACCTACGTGAAATATCTCTATGAGAGATGATCGCGAGAAACTACAAGACATTCATCTTGCCTGATTCCTCAGCCTTTCTCGCAGGGTTTGGCATTGCCAAACCCTGACATCGCTGTAACTACCTACGTCAATGGGCGATACACGCGATAGTTGACGCTGGGGAAGATATTGTCGATCGCCTCTACTTTCTCTAACCAGCCAGAGTCAATCTTGCCCACTAAAATATCTTCGCGCAATTTGTTAAAGCGCATTAGGTGCGATCGCGTCCGTCGTATAGCATAGGGAACCATCGTTCCCGTGCGCATAATGAATGCCCAGTCAGAGGATTGGGCTAGCAACAATTCCCGTGCGGCTTGGTTGAGGGCACGCCATTCCAACTCGTCTGTGGGTTCCCGTCGAGACAAGTCGATCATCCGTTCAGCGGCTTTGTGCAGGTGGGGATAGATCCAGGAGTTGGTTTCGTTCAGCCAATATTCGTGGAAGCCCCGGAAACCCCAGCTTGACTGGGAGGGGCGGCAAACCTGCTGGGTGGGGTTTTCTCGCAGATAATCCGCCAAGTGGGTCATTTCGTAAGTCCCTTGGTCGTACCAAGTTTGCGGAAGAGATAGTCGATGAACCACGGTCCCTCGTACCACCAGTGCCCAAACAGTTCGGCATCGTAGGGGGAAACAATGATCGGTTTGCGCTGCATGATGCCGTGCAAATGCCCGATCTGCTGCTCCCGGTTATACATGAAGTTGGCGGCGTGATCTGCCGCTTTTTCCCGCGCCCAGTAGGGGTCATACCAGGTTTTGTCGCTCAAGCCCAAGCCTTTGCCTGTGATCTTGTGGTATTTGATGCCCGTGTTCTTTCGCTGTCCATTGGGCATGATGTAGGGCTTGATGTAGTCATACTCCGCATCCCAGCCCAGATCGCGGTAAAACTCCCGATATTCCGGCGCACCGGGATAGCCCACCTCAGATGACCAGACTTGCTGCGAGGATTCGTGATCGCGTCCAAAGGCAGCGACCCCGGTTTCGGTGTAAATGGGGGCGTAGGTGCCAAACCGAGGACGGGGACGGGCGTAGAGAATGCCGTGCCCATCGGTGAGGAAGTAGCGCAGTCCGGCATCGGCGACCATGCGTTCCAACCCTTCGTAGTAGGCGCATTCGGGCAACCAGATGCCACTGGGGGGACGACCAAAGTTTTCCTCGTAGTGCTCACAGGCGACCCGCAGTTGCGCCCACACTGCTTGTGGATACATTTTCATCAACGGTAGGTAGCCATGCGTTGCCCCACAGGTGATAATTTCTAAGTTGTTGCTGTCGAGGAATTGTTTAAAGGCGCTGACCAAATCGCGATCGTAGCGCTCCCACATCTGCCGAACATTGTTAAATTCGGCAGCGTAATACTCCGCCAAATACCGCAGGTGTCCATTTTGGGCATTGTGCTCAACTTCTAGCTCTGCCAGTTCTTCTAATTTGGCAAGGTGGGCGTCAAACCGTTCTTGGAGCAACGGGTCACGCAGCATCGACACCAGCGGCGGCGTCATGCTCATGGTGATTTTGAAGTCAATGCCGTCACGCCTCAACCCTTCAAAGACTTGCAACAGGGGAATGTAGGTTTCGGTGATCGCTTCATACAACCACTCTTCTTCGAGCACGTAGTCACTTTCGGGGTGACGGACAAAGGGCAGGTGGGCGTGAAGAACGAGGGCGAGGTATCCAATACTCATAAGATGACTAAAAGAAGCAAATGATAGTGAGCAACAAGTTTAGCGATAGACTTTTGGTCAAGCCGTTGCCAAGATTGTAAAGCAAAAGCAACCTCCGAATTGACGAACTTGATAAAGTGATTTCCCTTTTCTATCGAGACACGCTATGACTCAGTTAAACCCACTCGAACGCGCTAAACAGGGCGATCCAACTGCGATCGCCACGTTAATGAATCGATCGCTCCATTCCAAGGGAATTCATGCGACAGCACAGCGATCGGGCGATCGATTGCAAATTGATCTGGAATCGGATCAACCTTTAAATCGCCAAGCGCTAACCGCATTTGTGCGCAGTGGGTTAAAAAATTTAGGGTTAGTTGGTATTCAATCCGTTGTCGTGGTGGGCAAAACCCCCGACCAACAAACGCTTTGGGAGGAACCCATCGCACTGGATGGGTTGGGAGAGCTGGAGCGACGGGAGGAAACGATCGCCATGCCTCCCCG
>JAAUSV010000075.1 GCA_012032525.1 Leptolyngbyaceae cyanobacterium SL_7_1 | reverse complement strand
CGACCTGCAGCTCTGCGATCTCGAGGGGCGCCCGCGCTGCCTGCAGGCGCTGCTCGGCCGCACGGTCGTGCTCGTGAAGGGCAGCTACACATGACCGCCGTTCCGACGCAACGCCGCAGGTCTGCGGCAACTCGTGGCGGATCGCAGCCAGCGCGCCCAACGCGCCCACATGCCGGCGGTGAGATCGCCGATTGGCAATCCGACGCGCATTGGCTGGCCCTCGACTTCGCCGGTCAGGCTCATGACGCCTGCCATGCCCTGCGCCACCTGATCGAGCGTCTGCCGCGCCGCCGACTTGAGCAACCAGTAGCCCTCCTCGTAGCACTGCTGGGCGCAGAGATAGGAGTCGATCGCCGCTGGCAAAAGCCCCATGTGCTGAAGCGCCTCCTGGAGTTGTTTGCGGCTGACCTTGAGCAACAGCGCCCAATCGTTGCAGTGGCTGAGCTGGTGTTGCCGCCGCAGCATATCTCGGATGATATTTTCAAAGGCAACTCTGCTATAGGTTTTTAAGCTGACGGTGTGGTTGGGGTTGCAAGCCCGCAGCACTTTGGGAACTTTCTCGATCGCCACTTGAAAACAATCACCCAGCATCGGTTCTGGTAAAGTGACTCGCCGCACCACGGTGTGGGCTGCCCAATAGCAGGGTTCTTGCAAATAGGCAGCAAGGTGGGATTGTGCCAACAACCCGGCGGCGTGGGTCGGTTGGCTGGGGGCGGTGTGTAGCCATTGTTTGTGCCAATAGATTGCCCAAAACCCCTCGGTGGTCAGCGGGTGCTTGGCAAGTTGGGTTTGCATGCTGCGCTGCAATCGACCATCGGTTGCCCAACCTATCGCCCGATCGTCAGCAAGCTGAAGAAACGTTGAAAACTGCTCGGCAATGGTGGGACGAGGCTGCATAGGATAAAACCCTGGCGAGATGGAAAACCCTGGCGAGATGGAACTGAAGCACTACCAAGGATTACCGATCATTGTAAATCCTGCCCAATAGTAGGGATGGGAGAGGTCGCTGCTGATCGATCGCCCCAAACTGTCTGGTACGTCAATGCCGCGAATAATCTGCTGAATGGATGGACTGTCGAGGTGCAATTGTTGGTGCAGCATGGCAAGTTGGGTTTGCCTGAGCGCTTCAGTTTTGATGACGCTATGGCTCAAATTGCGATAGAAATCAGCCATGGTGACAACGGTGGCGGCATCTGAAATTGCCCACAAACTCGCCAACGCTGCCTTCGCTCCGGATTGTACGGCAATTCCGGCAAATCCTAGCTCGGCATTGGCATCACCGAGGGCAGTGCGGCAGGCACTCAACACCAGCAGTTGTACCACGGGTCGCAACAAGCCCAATTCCCGTAACTGGGTCAATCGCAGCGATCGATTCCAAAACTGAATGTAGGAATCATCCACGGAGCCAGGGGCAAAGTTGGCGTGGGTCGCCAGATGCACAATCCCGTAGGGGTAGGTCGATCGGTGTTCACGAAGCTGGGCGATGGTAAATTCCTCGTTTAACAACACCTGCGTTTGCCAAATCTGGGCGATCGCCGCTAGCTCCACAGGCACTGCTGGCAAGGGGATCTCTTGTTGAAACTCCGATGCCCCCATGCTAAGACCCGCAACCCAGGCAACCGCACCGGACGGTGATCGAGCAGATTGAAGGCAGGAATCAGACTCATACTGTAGGTTTCGATCAAAAACTGGTTGCCATCGTGTAGTGCTGCCATGGGCACACTCCGCAGCCCCCGTCCCAGGCAAAAAATCAGTGTATCAATCTGTTGTGCTTGCAGGGTGGAATGCAAGGGGGCAATCAACCACTGGTAGAGTTGCTGAGCAGCGGGCAGGTAATCCCCCGGCGGGCGGTGACATTGACCAGCCCGGCTCGCAGAGCACGGGTCGTCTCCTCCACCACATCGGGGGATGCCTGCGGCTCTCGATGATGGATCAGTTGCCCATTGGGGAGGAGCAAGATGACTTCGAGCTGGTCAGGCACGGAGATGGCGTAGACCAATGCCGATCGCTTGCCTGTGCGATCGCCGATGTGGGTCAGGGTTTGGGCGATTTGCTGGGGAGATAGCAGCCGTGCCGTTAGCCGCCGTTGGTAGTAGTCGTCAAATTGTTGCTTCCAACCCACTTCCAGTTGTTGGATGGCATCGGCGACCTCTGCTCGATCGAGTGCTGCCTTAAATCGCTGTGGATCAAATTGGAGAACGGAGAGCGGCGGTGAATTAGGAGGAGTAAGAGGGGGTTGTGCTCGCAGAGGAAACGAGAGGAACAGCGCACAGCCGATCGCCAAACCAAACAGCACACTGAGTTGAAGATAGCGCTTCATCAGGTTGAGGCTTTGAGATGGGTGCAATTGTGGAGCAACCATCAATTGCTCCAGACACGTTCTATCCTATGTCATAGAGTTACATCCAGGACAAAAACAGTAGAACCTTTATTTTTAAGTAATGGTTCTCAGTAAGGTTTTTTGGGTGATGGCGTACAGAGGCAGTTGCTTTTCCTACAATGATCAACACGTGGGTGTTTGCCCATTAGTGATCTCTATTTATTCCTATGGCTGAAATTGGAACGATCGGTTTAATTGGGGCAATGATTCTTTTGGGGATTACTGCCTTTTATGCTTGGTATACCCACCGCATCCTACAGGAAATGCGCCATGAGAGCAGTCTGTATCGGGCATCGCTAGAAAAACAACTCCGGGTGACGGGGTTTCCCCATATCTACTGCGATCTCCAACCTGACCTACAGACGGGCAGTTTGCAACTAGAAGTGTATAACGTGGGCAATGTGCCCGCCTACGATATCCACATCAGCGCCATTGGCACCTACACCGAAGAAGCCATGGACATTGCCAGTTTTATGCGCACCTATGTGCAACCGCGCTATCGCAAATATCCGCTGCAAGTAGACAAGGTGGGCTACTACGGAATTCGCAGTAGTGTGCGCTTTTCCATGTTGCCGTTTCAAAAACGCTTGGCGATCGCCTCAGCCTCCCCATCCGCCCAGTCGATATCTATGCCCTGATCCAATACCGAGAAGTGTTGGGGGGTAACTATTACCAGGTCTATTGTTTCTCTGATTTAGATTCCAAAGGCGGCTATCGGGCAAACATTGTGGAGCCACCCAAATTGGAGTCGATCGAACGATTCCATTTCTACGACATGGACGACGCCAAGCTCCCTGCCGCCGATAAAGCCCTACCCTACCACGTGGTTGATTTCATCGACTTGTGGAACCATTCCCTGTCCTACCGCATGACAACGTTGTATTCGGATGAGGCGAGCTATCCGACGGTGCCGCCACAGGAAGTGCATGAGATGTAAGGGGGGAAAAGCAATTAGCAGTTAGCGATAGCCAGGAGTGATTAGTTGGGAGGGAGGATGAGGATTTCGCGGGCGATCGCTCACAAATGGCGATCGCTTTGATATGATAGGAAGCTGATGCAAGCGGATGTGGCGGAATTGGTAGACGCGCTAGATTTAGGTTCTAGTTTCGCAAGAAGTGGGGGTTCAAGTCCCTTCATCCGCATAGTTCACAGTGGTCTCTATTCTTGATCCGAGCAGTCCTAGCTTGGTAATTTTTTGGAAGGCATCTTCTGCTCCAATGTCCTGTTGGATTGAAAGTTGCATTAGCACGATTGATAGAGGAGCGAATGCCGCTGTCACAGTGCACCAGCATGGGTTTAGGCAGGGCGTCTAGTTGTTGGATGACTGGGAGTAAGTCCTCTAGACTGAGGGTCTCTGCTGGAATGGGACAATGGGCGTAGTGTAATCCTAAGCGCTCTATTTTTTGCTGCTCATCCCTAAGAAAACCGATTTCATTAACCGATCGCAGGTTGACCACAGAGCGATAGCCCGCTTCGACTAATTGGTGTAATTCATTTAGTGTGAGTTGCCCTGCGATCGCCCATTCGTTCGTAATTTTCCTAACCGTCTCCATCTGCTTTTCTCCCAACCATGGGTGCTGGATTAGGGGAGCGCCTCATCGTTTCAGCAGTCAGTCAAAGCAACGTTTCATCGTCTGGCTCTCCTTCAAACGGCTGAGTTCCAGTCGCTGGGTAGTTGTCATCGTTGGGACTAAAAATCCGAATGGCGGCACTTGAAATGTAACCAATGATCTGTTGAGGAATAGTTTTAATCGCATCAAGCAGGTTCCACGGAGGTTTGTGAGTAGACATAGGGATTCCTCGTCGATAAAACTCTTGGGAAAAATCTTGGGATGGCAGGATAGCCCTGCTTGTCCCCATTCCTACGGTAGGTCAATCCTGTGAGGAACTTGTGAGGAAATAAAACCACTCGACGTGCAACTTTGCCACTGAAATGCTAGTTTTCTGTTGAGAGGAGGGCTAAACAGTCCAAGTGTCTCCCCTCTCTTTCAGTTTTCTACCCAGGTGCAGGACAGACGATGGGACAGCTTGAGCGCTTACTGTTGATGGCAGAGGATGAATTAACTCAATACAGCACCAATGCCCGCAAGATTGAAAAATTGCGTCAAAAAATTGGACTGTCTGTTTCAATGGCAGAGCAGCGCCAGATCAAGGAGACCCTGCTGGCTGAGATGCCAACCGACGCCATCAGCAAATTGGTAGAAACCCAACGCCAAGCGGTGGCGTTGCCCTTTTGGGGGATTGCCGGGCTGGGTTTGTTGTTGGGCATTTCCCTGTTTCAGCCATTAGATTTTGTGGCAACGGTGGCGGGTGGAGCGATCGCCCTCAAAGTCCAACAGTGGGGCTGGAAACTCCAAGCTCGGCGGCTGGTCCTACAAACCCTAGAGGATATTGAAGCCCGCATCCGCCAACCCAACTCAGACCAGCCTGCCCGCTAGCTTTCTCGCCTCGGCTCGTCTCCCATCCGTGTGAGTTTTAACAATGCCTCTTGAGCAAAATCAATCGCCGATCGTCCCTTCTAGCCAGGCTGGTTGGCAATTTTGGATCGATCGGGGTGGCACCTTTACCGATATCGTGGCACAGCGTCCCGATGGCGAGATCGTCATCCACAAACTCCTGTCGGAAAACCCGGAACGATATAGGGATGCTGCCATCCAGGGTATTCGGGAGATTCTGCAAGTGCCAGCCGCTGCGCCCATTCCGATTGAGCAGATTGCAGCGGTAAAGATGGGCACCACCGTGGCAACCAATGCCCTGTTGGAGCGCAAGGGCGATCGCACCGTGTTGCTGATTACCCAAGGATTTCGGGATGCTCTGCGGATTGGTTATCAAAATCGTCCCCAGATTTTTGCCCGTCAGATTGTCCTGCCCGAAATGCTCTATGAGCAGGTGATCGAAGTCGAAGAACGCCACAGTGCGCAGGGGGAAGTCTTGACCCCTGTACAGATCACTGAAACCCTGCTACGAGCCCTGCAAACCGCCTACGACAGCGGGATTCGTGCCTGTGCCATTGCCTTTCTCCACGGCTATCGCTATCCCCATCACGAACAGAGGATCGCGGCGATCGCCCGTGACATCGGTTTCACCCAAATCTCCGTTTCCCACGAGGTCAGTCCGCTGATGAAGCTGATCAGCCGAGCTGACACCACTGTAGTCGATGCCTACCTCTCCCCCATCCTGCGCCGCTATGTAGACCAAGTTGCCACCGCCCTCACCAGCCACTCCTCCCCCTCTCTCTCCGGCTTCCGTCTCATGTTCATGCAATCCAACGGGGGATTGGTTGATGCCCATCGATTTCAAGGCAAAGACAGCTTGTTGTCGGGACCCGCTGGTGGGATCGTTGGAGCTGTGAAGACGAGTGCCATGGCGGGGTTTGATCGGATCATCGGCTTTGACATGGGCGGCACCTCAACGGATGTATCCCATTTCAATGGGGAATACGAACGCACCTTTGAAACGGAGGTGGCGGGGGTACGGCTGCGGGCACCGATGATGGCAATTCATACGGTGGCGGCGGGCGGGGGGTCAATTCTCACCTTTGATGGCTGCCGCTATCGGGTGGGTCCGGAGTCGGCAGGGGCAAATCCGGGCGCAGCCGCCTACCGCCGAGGGGGTCCGTTGACCGTCACCGATGGCAACGTCATGGTGGGCAAAATCCAGGCTGCTTTCTTTCCGGCGGTGTTTGGGGCTGGGGGCAATTTGCCATTGGATGGGGCGATCGTGCAGCAACGGTTTACTGATTTAGCCAGGGAAATTGGTCAAAAAACTGGAAACCAGCCCACGCCAGAACAAGTAGCAGAGGGGTTTCTGGCGATCGCTATCGACAAAATGGCAACCGCCATCAAGAAAATTTCCATTCAGCGGGGGTACGATGTCACCCACTATACCCTGTGCTGCTTTGGGGGTGCCGGAGGACAACACGCCTGCCTCATTGCCGAAGCCTTGGGAATGACTCAAATCTTTTTGCATCCCTATGCTGGGGTGCTTTCCGCCTACGGCATTGGTTTAGCCGACGTCCGATCGCTCAAAGAAAAAGCCATAGAAGCCGAATTGACCCCGGAGGTCTGGCGGATAGTGGATGCGGTGCTCCATGAACTGTCCGTCGCCGGACAGAGCGACATGCAGCAGCAGGGCATCGCCCCCTGTCCTATCCAGATCTTGCCCAACTTGCACCTGCGCTATGCGGGGACGGATGCGGCGCTGGTGATCGCAGGCGACCCCCTGGATGCTTCTCAGGCAGGCGATCGCTGTACCCCTGTGCGAGAGCGGTTTGAGCAAGCCTACCAGCAGCGCTATGGCTTCACCATGCCCCATAAAGCCCTGATCGTGGAGGCGGTCTCCGTGGAGGTGGTGGGCAAACCGATTCGATTCATGAACCCACCCGGAGGGCGGATCGGACGACGCCACTGACGGCGATCGCCACCACTCCGGTCTACACCAAAGGGGCTTGGCACGATGCCCCCGTGTATCAACGTGCCGATCTGCAACCGGGCGATCGCATACTTGGAGCCGCCTTGATCATTGAACCCACGGGCACCAACGTGATCGAGCCGGGGTGGTGTGCAGAATTGACCCCCCAAAATCACCTGATTCTCACCCAGGAGGCTGGCGGGGGGGCAGAATCCAAATTGGCGCTCCCGGCTTCCGCCACCCCCGACCCGGTTCTCCTAGAGATTTTTAATAATTTGGTGCGAGCGATCGCCGAGGAAATGGGCGTTACCTTACAAAACACCAGCTACTCGGTCAACATCAAGGAACGGCTAGATTTCTCCTGCGCCATTTTCGATCAGGCGGGGCAACTCGTCGCCAATGCCCCCCATATTCCAGTTCATTTGGGGTCAATGAGCGAAAGCGTGGGCAGTTTGATTCGCGCCAAAGGCGGCACCCTCAAACCGGGGGATGCCTACATGTCCAACAATCCCTACAACGGCGGCACCCATTTGCCCGATGTCACGGTGATCACTCCCGTGTTTGTCGCCGCGGCAGCGGCGCCGCTGTTTTATGTGGCGTCGCGGGGGCATCATGCCGACATTGGCGGCATTACCCCCGGCTCCATGCCTCCCCACAGCACAACGATCGACCAGGAAGGCATTCTTCTCGACAATGTACAGATTGTGGATCAGGGGCGGTTTCAAGAGGCGAGCTTGCTGGCGTTGCTGACGAGTGGACACTATCCAGTCCGCAATCCTAGCCAAAATATTGCCGATCTCCAGGCTCAGATCGCTGCCAATGAGCGCGGGGTGCAGGAGTTGTGCCGGGTGGTGGAAAGTTACGGCGTCGAGACCGTTCAAGCCTATATGCAGCATATCCAAGCCAATGCCGAAGAATCGGTACGGCGAGTTATCTCAGTGCTAAACAATGGCAGCTTTACCTATGCGATGGATGATGGTAGCCAAATCTGCGTCACCATCACGATCGATCGCCACCAGCGCAGGGCGTGTGTAGATTTCACGGGCACCTCACCCCAGCAGTCCACCAATTTGAATGCCCCCGTGGCAATCTGCAAAGCGGTGGTGTTGTATGTGTTTCGCACGTTGGTTGAGGATGACATTCCACTGAATGCAGGCTGTCTCAAACCGCTGGAGATCATCATTCCCGCAGGCTGTCTGCTCAATCCGCGCTATCCGGCGGCGGTGGTGGCGGGCAATGTGGAAACCTCCCAGGCGATCGCCAATGCCCTGTATGGTGCCCTAGGGGTGATGGCAGCCTCTCAAGGCACAATGAACAACGTCACCTTTGGCAATGAGCACTACCAGTATTACGAAACGATTTGTGGGGGGTCTGGGGCGGGGGCACTGTTTGATGGCACGGACGCAGTGCAAACCCACATGACCAACTCCCGATTGACCGATCCAGAAGTGCTGGAATGGCGGTTTCCGGTGTTGATTCAAGCCTTTGCCATCCGTCCTGATAGCGGCGGCAAGGGCAGTCATCGCGGCGGCAACGGGGTGATCCGGCACATTCAGTTTCGAGCCGCGATGACTGCGGCAATTTTGTCGGGTCATCGGGTGGTTCCCCCCTTTGGGTTGGCGGGGGGTGAGCCGGGCGCGATCGGGCGGAATTTTGTGATTCGTCAGGATGGTAGGATTGAACCCTTGGGTGGTAGGGCGGAAGTTGCCATGCAGCCGGGGGATAGTTTTGTGATTGAAACGCCGGGGGGCGGAGGGTTTGGAACGATCGATACGTAACTGTTTAGCAGCGGAGGAGCGGGGATGACGGAATTTGAAGGCACGATCGATTTGGGGCGATATGTGGAGCAACGGCGTTTTTGTTGGGGTTTAATCTTGATCCCGACTCTCGGTCTGGTGTGATTGATAACCTGGCGAGAACGGCGGCGATCGCCCAATTGGTGCTCGATTTTCCCCTACCAGTGGATCTGGAGTCAGCTCCCACCTTTGAGCCATAGGTAGGACTTCGGTAGTTTTAGACCAGCAATGGGTGGATTGTTTGCCGTACGACAATCCACCGCCCCTAATGCTTTAGAATTTGAAGCGATCGCCTCTATTGCCTTTTTATGCCATTTGAGTTTACGCAAGTAGATGCCCTCGCCATTGCGGATGCGGTTCGCGGGGGTGAGGTTTCAGCCGTTGCCGTTACCAAGACTGCCCTCGATCGGATTGCCCAGCTCGATCCTGCCCTCAATAGCTTTACGGCGGTGCTGACGGAGCCAGCGATTGCCCAAGCACGGGCGATCGATCGGGCGATCGCGGCTGGGGAAGCCGTTGGTGTGTTGGCGGGTGTGCCCTTTGCCGCCAAAAATTTGTTTGACATCGCCGGACTACCCACCTTGGCGGGGTCAAAAATCAACCAGGAGCGTCCGCCAGCAACCCAGGATGCCACTGCGGTTGCCCGTCTCAAGCAAGCGGGGGGGATTTTGGTGGGGGCGCTGAATATGGATGAGTATGCCTACGGGTTTGTGACTGAAAATAGTCACTACGGGGCAACCCACAATCCCCACGATCGATCGCGCATTGCTGGCGGGTCGTCGGGTGGCTCCGCCGCTGCGGTGGCGGGGGGGCTGGTGCCGCTGTCCTTGGGGTCAGATACGAATGGGTCGGTGCGAGTTCCGGCGGCGCTCTGTGGCATCTTTGGGCTAAAACCGACCTACGGACGAGTGTCACGGGCAGGGGCATTTCTGTTTGCCAGTAGTTTTGACCACGTGGGCACCTTCGCCCGATCGACCCGTGACCTAGCCCTCTCCTTTGACCTGTTGCAAGGGGCTGACCCCCGCGATCCGATTTGCAGCCCCCACTCCCCCGACCCCTGTTTTCCCCAATTGCATCAAGGGATAGCGGCTTACGGATTGCGATCGCCGATGACCATTTTGCCAGAGGAGCCGAACCGTCAGTGGTTGCCGCTGTGGCAGCGGTTGCAATGCATTGGGCGCAACCCAGACGATCACCATCCCAGAAGCCCAGCGAGCACGAGCGGCAGCGTATGTGATTACGACCTGTGAGGGCAGCAATCTGCATCTGGCAAATCTGCGATCGCGCCCCCCAGGATTTTGACCCCGCCACCCGCGATCGCTTTTTGGCGGGAGCCATGATTCCAGCCGCCTGGTACATTCAATCCCAGCGATTTCGACGGTGGTATCGCGACCAGGTGCATGCCCTATTTGAGCAGGTGGATCTGATCCTCGCGCCCACAACCCCCTGTGCTGCTCCCCTGATTGGGCAAGAAAAAATCACGATTGATGGGGTCGAAGTGCTGAATCGCCCCAATCTAGGACTTTATACCCAACCCCTTTCGTTTATTGGCTTGCCCATCCTCTCTGTTCCAGTCCATCCCCCCCAAGGATTGCCCGTGGGAGTGCAACTGATCGCCGCTCCCTACCGCGAAGCCACGTTGCTACGGGCAGCCGCTGTGCTAGAGTCCGCCGGGATCATCAGTGCACCAGTGGCGGGGGAAAAGTAAAGTATCTCTTAGCGTTTCTTTTCTAACAAATACAAATAATACTTTTCTTCGGGCAGAAAGTTCCTATCAAATACTGCCAACTCTGTAGCCTCAACATCAGCATCCCTAGCCGTTAGTTCGTAATTCAAAATTAAGAGAATATTGCGATCTTGCTGCTCTAGTAGTTGATAAGTTCTCTCAAACAGGTCTTGGAATTGGACTGGCTGGCGTGACTCAGGCGGAATAAAGCTACCAAATTGGTTCAACTCTAAATAAAAAATTTCCTTATCTAATAGGGCTGCGATCGGGGAAACAATAACATCGTCGCTACCAGCAATTAATAGATCTTCCAATTGCTGAGCTTTAATGAAGTTCGCAGTATCTTTGCTCGATGAAAACGGATGAACCAAATCCATACTAAATGCAAAGACTCCAGCAACCATCTGAATACATAGGAGGGCAGTCAGAAACCAACCTTTACGGTGATTGTTCGCATGGAGCAATCTGCGAGCATGCTTCGCGAGCCAATCAGTTCGTAAGCAGTGGTGGGAAAGCCAAGCGCAAATAATAAATAGGATAAATAAATGTCCATAATGCCGAATCGAACCCAAAAACACTCTGTATGCAAACAGGAAAATCGTAGAAGTACCAAAGAGATAGAGGAATAATGTTAAGGGAGTGGGGATAAACAGCAGACTGGCATATCCAAGCAAAAGTATAGATAACAAGCCTACTATCACACGGGAAGTTGTATCACTCGTCAAGAACAAATTAGTTCCCCAAAATGGTAATCAAACACATCAGGAACAGGAATGTAGCTTTTCCAAAAGGTGGCAAAGGTAGCTGCTATGTGCCGTAAATTAAAATAGCTTCCTTCATTCAAGGATTGCCGCACATTCGCATCACTGTCTGCTTGAAATACGATCGAATCAGAGGGAGGTAAAAACTGGGCGATCGCCAATCCCATGCCGATACAAAGGATCACAAGGCTAATCAAACCATCCACCTTTTGCTGGGCGATCGCGCCACGAACTTGTTTGTCGAACACGGCTTCAAGCATTAAGGTGATTGCCAAACAAATGCTGATAATAAAGGCGTAGGCATTTGTGCTGGCGACTAGGGCTAGACAGAGGGCAAGTGGAATGTAGGTTTGCGATCGCCTGGGAAAGCAACTGCAAAACACAAACAACAACAAAACTCCTAAACTGTAGCTGCGGCTCAACAAGTTGTATTCAAAGAAGGGAAAGTAGCCAAAGGCAAATAGAATTTTTTGTAAGCGAGTAAAGGGGGAAAATCTCGCAAAAAGGTACACAACTCCTGTGGCAATACCCAAGTGAAGCAGTTGCATTGCCAAGGGATCGTGGGTTAATTGTCTGATGCCATAGAGCAACACATACCACAGCCCTGGATGCCCTTCGTAGCGCAAAACTTGAAACACATCGGCAAGGGAAGGACTGTTGACACTAATTAACCAAGCCTGGGCTTCATCTCGCCAGATTTCATGATGCCAAACACCGATCGCACTGATCAACGCAAACACAAGCGCCAATCGCTCTGCTAGGGTTATTTGGATTTTGAAAGGGCGTTGAATGAGGGTCATGACTAATACACAGTCCTTTAAGCTTTGATCAGGGGTTGATGGGACCGTTCCCAAAAGAAGCCAGCCACATTAGCCACCTGGGAGACAAAAAATAAACCAGCCATGGGCAGGGCTTGCCAATCACTCGTCTGAGAGAGGGGGTAGGTCAATAGATTGAAATAAAACGATAACGGTTCTACTTGAATTCCGATCGCCCGCTCGACCCGCCCGCGCTTGATGAAAGCAGAAGGCTCCCCGCCCATAATTAAAATGCTGCCGCCAAAACTTGCGCAGCGTTAAGTGATGGGCGTGATAGATCTGAACCTCCGGGGCATAGATCATGGGATAGCCGTAGTGCAACCAGCGATCGCAAAACTCCCGGTCTTCCCCTGCTGCCAACGGAAAACTGGTATCAAATCCACCCACCTGATGAAATTGATGGGTGGGGAGGGCGAAGTTATTTGACGCAAAAAAGCTCGATGGGTTGCGCTCAGGGTTGTAGTAGGTGTAGAGATAGTCAATTAACCCCTGACTGGCACTGGAGTAGAGATTGTCGGGCAAGGCGTTGAGCGTGCGTCCGCCAATCAGACCGGCTGGCGATCGCTCAAATCGGGTTTTTAGCTGGGTCAGCCAATCCACCGCTGGTAGGCAATCGTCGTCGGTAAACGCTAAAAATTTGCCCTTAGCCAAATTCGCTCCAGCGTTACGAGCCTTGGCAGGTCCCCCATTCTCCTGTCGAACCAACCGCAATTGCAGGGTGTTTTGCAAAGGAATCACGACTGATTCCAAGGACTCCTTGCTGCCATCGTCTACCACAATCACTTCAAATTGCTCATGGGGATAATCGAGTTGGGCGATCGCATTTAGACATTGCTGCAACCGCTCAGGACGGTTGTAAGTTGGGATGACGATCGAAAATAGGGGGGGTGGAGTCATAGTCTTCTAAGGGGAGGAAGTTGAACTGCGGTACAAACCCGCTCGATCTTGTCAAGCTCGAAGCGCCGTAAGCACATAGTCGTCAAGTGTTTGCCAGCACGACGCACAGAATCGATACAATGCTCGCCCAGGGTTGATTTGAATTGCCCAGCACAGGCTAGCAAGGGCATCTTTGTATTGCCCAGCCCGAAATAGGATCAATCCATGTTCATAAACCAATTCGGCAAATCGGTGGGGGTGGGCGCGAAACAGGGCATCATGCTTAGTCACCAACTGCCGAAAACTATCTCGACGCAGAGAGAGATTACTCGATACTCGGACTTCTGCATGTTCATAGAGTTGGTAGGTGGCTGTTGCCAAACCCACAATCGAGCACACCTGATTTAACCGCAAAAACAGCTCAGTATGCACTCGTGAACGAAATGCGGCATCCCATCCCCCCATTTGTTGAATCACAACTCGCTCCACCACCATGGTCTGTTTGGTGTTGTACGATCGCCCTGCTTCTAGCTCTTCCAACGAAAAATTTGCTCCTTTCGGACTCAGGGAGGGAGGTAACCGCACTTTGACCATTTTTCCCTGGGGATTGACCACTTCAATGCCAGAAATCACAGCGATCGGAGGCGGCACTGTTGCTTGCTCCAAGGCTGCCAGGGAGAGGGCTGCCATGTGGGGCAACAGGCGATCGTCATCATCTAAATAGGTGACCCAACGCCCCTGAGCGGCTGCCGTACCCACATTCCGTGCCCCAGCTCCACCATGCGAGGTCTCCAATCGAATCACCCGCAAGCGGGGATGGTCTGGCAACTGCACAGGCTCTGTCGAGGCATCGTCCACCACGATCACTTCGATCGATTCTAGGGTTTGGGCAAGGGCACTTTCCACCGCACGGGGGAGCAGGTGCGGCCGATTGTGAGTCGGAATGATGATGCTCAGTAGGGGGGTCGTCATGGTTAGAGAGACTTAATGGAGGGTATTGTCGGGGGAGGTCTTTACCAATTCCCACGATCGAGGTTGATAAAACCGACACTGGTTGATTTTGCCGTCTGACAAGACCGTAAAGCGGAAGGATGCTACAACATCAAACGTATAAATTGAGTCGCGTTTGAGATTAACCAGCATGGTGTAGCTGCCAGGAATTAGCCCTAAATAGGGCAACTGCAACTGAATTTCATGCTCTCCCTGAGGCACATCAAAGAAGTGGTTATCGTTTTCACCGCTGAGATAGAGGACGGTGCCAATGTTGTCTTCACCGCCAACCTTGCTAATCTTTAGGTGGAGTGTTACCCCACTAAAGCGATCGTGGCTGTAGACACCAACACAAAAGCTCATTGGCTTTCCAACAATCAGCGAGGGGAGGATCTCACCCTGGGCGTTTCTAAAGCATAGTAGGCGAATATCCATCCCCATGCTGTCAGCGGCGGCTTTGGCAGGAAAGATCATTTGATTTGGATGGCGCTCGGCGCCGTTATAAAACAAATCCTTTTCGTATTGGGTGACGATCGCCTCGGACGCACCCGACGACACCAGCGTCCCCTTGTTTAGGTAGATCGCCTCATCACACGTGTTGAGAATTGCTTGGGGATTGTGGTTTACCAAAATAAATGCTACCCCTTGGCGGCGCAACTCATAGAGGCGGCGATAACACTTTGCCTTGAAGCGAGTGTCCCCCACCGCTAACACCTCATCGATCAGCAAGATCTCAGGTTCCACATAGATGGCACAGGCAAAGCCCAACCGTGCTGCCATCCCAGAGCTATAGGTCTGCACCGGAGAGTCGATCGCGTCGCTGATTTCAGCAAACTCAATCACCTCATCAAATCGCTGTTTGATCTCCCGCGTAGACAGTCCCAAAATCGACATGTTGGCGTAGATATTTTCTCGTCCGGTCAAGATCGGGTTGAACCCTGCACCCAGTGCAATCAAAGGGGCGATGCGCCCTTGAATGACGACGCGCCCCGTGTCGGGCTTGATCAAGCCGCTGATGATTCGTAACAGGGTGCTTTTGCCAGCGCCATTGGTGCCCACCAACCCCAAGGCATCGCCCCGCCGCAGTTGAAAACTAATATCTTTGAGCGCCCAAAACTCGTCTTTGCGCAGGCGATCGCTTTGCCGGGTTCCCCCTACTAAGTCGGTGGCAATATCCTGCACTCCGTACGCCAGCGATTGTCTCAATTTTCGACAAAACTTCTTAGAGATTTGTTCAACGGAGATCACCACCGGGCGATCGTCTGGCTCTAGGTCTGGCACTTGAGTGGGCAATGGCATTAGGGTCATGAACTTACTCTCTCAACAACATAGGGCATCGCCAGGCGAAATGCGACCCAGGTGACAAACAAGCCCAGGATGGTCACAATGCTAACCAGCCAGAAGCCCACTGGCTGGGAAATGATTCCGGTGGTTGCCAGTTCTCGCACAGTCACTAATAGCGGCGTCACCGGGTTAAATCTGACCAATGTGCCAAAGGTTCCTTGCTCTGGAACGGGGTAAACCACAGGTGTGAGAAACAACCAAAAACTAGTTACCATTGTCAACCCACGGGAGACATCCTGATACAGCACACCAAACGGAGACAGGAGCGTCCCCACCAAGGTTCCTAGCAAGATGAGATGCACCAGCGCCACCGGAGCTAGCAGAACTGTCCATGTGACAGGAATTTGATACCAAACGAATAGCCCCACAATCAGCACAAATTTAATGGTGAAGTTAAAAAAGACTTCGCCCACCTTTGCCAGAATCACCGCCTCCCGTGGAAAATTGACCCTTGCCAACATGGGCTTGGCTTGGACGACTGCCTGCACCGGACCATTTACCGCCTCCACAAACGATTGCCACAGCGAGGTGCTAAACATGACATACGCCGGATAGGGAATGTCTGTTGCACCGGGCTGAAAAATCTCCGATTCGCTGGCAAGGGTGAAGCCCACGGCTAAGACAACGGGAGGAATAAATGCCCAAAGAAACCCTAAGAAGGACTGACGATATTGGGCACTAATATCGCGCACCATTAGCCGCCACGCCAACTCCCGCGAAGCTAGTAGATCGTGCCACATGGTTTGCGCCAGTTGGCGAGGGTGCCGCAATAAGCTTTCGGGGGTATGAATAACGGGCGCAGATTTCAAATTCGATCGCTTAGGAAGATGTTTCATTTAGGGGTATTAAGGGCGGATTAAACGGGGTGGACTGGGGGTAGGGCTGGCGAATTTGTTCGTAGAGTTCTAGGAAGCGATCGGTGCGCCGATCTTCGCTGAAATGGGTAAGGGCGCGTTGTCGTCCGGCTTGACCCATTTTCTCTGCTAGGTCGCGGTTGAGGAGAAGTCGCTGGAGGGCGATCGCCAAGGCTGATTTGTCTCCCGGTGGAACTAAAACCCCCGTCTCTCCCTCCCCAATAATTTCGGGTTGTGCGCCGACTGCACTGGCGACCACTGCCGTTCCCCGCATCATTGCTTCGGTGGTGACATTACCAAAGGGTTCTTCCCACAAAGAGGGAACGACCTGTACCCAAGCTGCCTCGAATTTCTGCTCTAATTCAGCTCTGGAAAGGTGTCCCAGCCAAAAAACGTTGTCAGTCAGTCCTAATTGAGCTGATAGGGCTTGCAGCTCAGCCTGTTGCGTTCCCTGACCCGCCACCCGAAACCTATCACCCGAAACCCGCCACCGCACACCGGCATGCGGCGCATCCACCCTTCGTGGCGGCGCACGGGCATGTACGCTCCCGTCGGGCGGAG
>JAAUSV010000074.1 GCA_012032525.1 Leptolyngbyaceae cyanobacterium SL_7_1 | reverse complement strand
CGACGGGTTACCCGCTCTTGCCCTAGCAGTGGAACCCGCAGAACCCGACGTTATGAATCGTCCCCCTTACAGTCCCCGCGAGAGTATTTTTGCTAGGGGATTGGGGTCTTACATGGTTCGGATTGGCATTGTGTTTGGAATTGTCAATATTACGTTGATGGCTATAGCCGTGCGATACTTCCCCGACCACTGGAAGACGATGGTGTTTACCACCCTTTGTTTAGCCCAGATGGGTCATGCTCTGGCTGTTCGCTCCCAGTCTCAACTGACGTTAGAACTAAACCCCTTCTCTAATGTCTATGTTTGGGCGGCTGTGATCGTCACAACGCTGTTGCAACTAACTTTGATCTACGTTGCACCGTTGCGCGACTTCTTTGGCACTTATTGGTTATCACCACTGCAACTGGGAATTTGTGTGGGCTGTAGCGCTCTGATTTTTGTTTGGCTTGAAGCTGAAAAACTGTGGATGCGATTTGCTCAGTCGCGGCGTACTCGTTAACAGGCTGTTTGAAAAGCAGCCGAGATTCTATAACCACCCCCAACCCAACCCTATGGCAGCTATCACCCACGAGGTATTTTGACCATGACCACTAACCCCTCATTAGGCGACTTATCTAAGTCTGAAAAATGGCAACCGAATCGCCATCTAATTCGCTGGGCAGAACAGGGAATTAGAGTTGTTTTGGGTTGTTTGCCCTGGTTTCCATAGGAACGACCATTGGCGTTATTGCCACTCTCATCTTTGAAACCTGGGCATTCTTCCAGGAGGTTCCGTTGTGGCGTTTCCTCAGCGATACCCAATGGACACCGCTATTTGTCAACCCTCGCTACGGGATTGTGGTTTTGATCACTGCCACAATAATGGTTGCGGCGATCGCCCTAGCGGTAGCGATTCCCCTCGGTCTGCTCTCCGCGATTTGCCTGAGCGAATACGCCCCACCCCCGGCTCGACGCTGGCTCAAACCGATTCTGGAGATCCTGGCAGGAGTGCCCACGGTTGTATACGGTTACTTTGCGCTACTGTTTGTTACCCCTTTGTTGCAGCAGGTGATTCCGGGGCTACAAAGCTTTAATGCCTTGAGTGCTGGCATCGTTGTGGGTATCGCCATTACGCCTCTAATTGCCTCGTTGAGTGAAGATGCCATCTATGCCGTACCCCAAAGTCTGAGACAGGGAGCCTATGCACTAGGGGCAACCAAACGGGAAACGGTAGTCGGGGTAGTGTTGCCTGCGGCACTTTCAGGAATTGTTTCTGCCTGCCTACTGGCGATGTCCCGAGCAGTGGGTGAAACCATGATTGTTTCGATCGCCGCTGGGCAAAACCCACGACTCACGCTTGATCCCCGCGTTTCCGTTGCCACAATGACAGCGTTTATTGCTCAGGTTAGTTTGGGAGATACGCCCGTCGGCTCGATCGAATACAGGACCATCTTCGCAGTCGGCATGGTTCTGTTCCTCATGACCCTATCCCTCAATATCTTTAGTTTTTGGTTCGTTCGACGTTTCCAGGAGAAGTACGAATGAAATTTCTCGACCAAAGCCTGCCTGTACCCACAACCCCAACATCCCATTTCGAGTCGTCCCTGCCAATGCGCCATCGCCTAGATGCAGCGTTCGCAAGTGTCGTTTGGATGGCTGTCTTGATCGCGCTTGTGGTTCTTATGAGTCTTCTAGTTGATGTGGCTGTAGACGGATTACCTCGCCTATCCTGGGATTTTTTGACAAGTTTTCCCTCGCGCAATCCTGAACGCGCTGGAATTTTATCCGCTCTGGTGGGTAGCGTGTGGTTGTTAGGAATTGTGGCCTGTATCGGGCTACCCGTTGGGATTGGCGCAGGGATCTTTTTAGAGGAGTTCGCCCGTCGTTCGTTTTTAGTCAACCTGATTGAGATCAATATCAGTAATTTGGCGGGGATTCCCTCAATCATCTACGGTCTATTGGGTCTAGAACTGTTTGTCCGAGTACTGGAGCCGATTACCGGCGGGCGATCGGTTTTAGCGGGTGGGTTAACCTTGTCACTGTTGATTATGCCCATCGTCATTGTGGCAACTCGTGAAGCCCTGCGGGCTGTGCCAAGCAGTATTCGAGAGGGCGGATATGCCTTGGGCGGAGGGCGCTGGCAGATTGTGCGAAGGCTCGTTTTACCTCAAGCTTTTTCAGGGATTCTCACAGGTTCAATTTTGGCAATGTCACGGGCGATCGGCGAAACAGCTTCTCTAATCACCATCGGAGCGCTCACCTTTATTGCATTTTTGCCCGCACTCTCTCCTGAAGGACTACGCACTCCATTCACCAGCCTGCCCATCCAAACCTTTAATTGGGTATCTCGCCCTCAAGCAGGTTTTCACACGAACGCGGCTGCCACAATTATCGTTTTGATGATTGTGCTGCTGTCAATGAATGCCACAGCTATTTATCTACGAGACAAATTTCGCCAGAGCAAATCGTTTGGGTAGCCCTAAACCTACTAGCGTGTCCAGTCCAAAATGTTGGGTCGCGTAGGTTGGGTTGAACAGCGTGAAACCCAACACCTATAGACCTGTTGGGTTTCGTTAACACTCAACCCAACCTACGAAATTAAGTTCGCCGCGCTACTACAGCGCTTCTCAAGCGTAAAGCGCTGTCAATCTGAAGATTCTAGATGATAGGGTGGGGTGACGCACCCACCCCATCATCTAACTGCGTCAGTACTCTAATCTCTCAAGATGGAGCGATCCCGCTAATTTCTCTAAGCTAAGATAAACAAATGCGTGTTCTAGTGATTGAAGATGAGCCTAGCATGGCACAACTCATCTGCCAGGGGTTGAGTGAAGCGCATTATGCAGTCGATGTGGCAATGGATGGATATGTCGGTCTAGATTACGCCCGTTCAGCCGATTACGATGCGCTAATTTTAGACATCATGCTGCCCCAACTAGACGGGCTACAGCTTTTACAATTATTGCGCCACGAGGGCATCAAAACCCCGGTATTGCTGCTCACCGCTCGTGATGGTGTAGACGATCGCGTTCACGGGCTAGATGCAGGCGCAGACGATTATCTAGCCAAACCGTTTGCATTTCCCGAACTACTGGCGCGTCTACGGGCACTGCTACGGCGTCCACCATTACAACTCAACCCCATCTTACAGGTGGCAGATTTGCAGATGGATGTGGCTGCTCGCGTTGTGCGTCGGGCGGGCAAGTCAATCGATCTCAGTCCGCGTGAGTTTACTCTTTTAGAATACCTGATGCGCCATCCCCGCCAGATTCTCACTCGCGACCAAATTATGGAGCACATCTGGAACGCTGACTTCTACGGCGAATCCAATGTGGTGGACGTTTACATTGGCTATTTAAGACGCAAAATTGATCAGGGATTTGGGGTAGCACTGCTACAAACCGTGCGTGGAGTTGGGTATCGCATCAGTGCCAAACCAGACGAGGCATGAAGCATAGGCATGAGAAGACTGAGCCACATTCCTGTGCGGATACAGCTAATGATCTGGTACGTTTTGCTGTTGGGGCTGACCCTGGGCGGATTCACAGGTTATCTCTATCTACGTCTAGAGCGCAAGCTGATGATCAAGGTCGATACTGGGCTGCAAGTTGGGGCAGCCCAGCTGTTACTATACCTTGACCCAGGCGATCGCCCTACCTTTCAGACCTCGCCAAATCAACGGCGTCTGGCGGCGCGATTGAGCCAGTTGGGCTTTGCCGCCCGGATTGTGACTCCAGAGGGGCAGGTGGTGAGCGGCTTTGGGCGATATCAAGATGTGCCCCTCTGGATGCCCAGCGGCAGTGGATACCAAACGCTGGTGGCTGATGGTCCTGATTGGCGACTGATTAGCCAACCGATCCTGCGAGAGGGTCGTACGGTTGGTTGGCTACAGATGACTCAATCGCTTGAGGTTTTGGAGGATATTGCCAGGGACTTACCAACTGAGATCGTCTTAAATTTGCCGCTGATTCTGTTAGTGGCTGGGTTGGGTGGGTTGTTTCTCTCCAATCGAGCACTGCGACCGATCCGGCATATTACCCAAACGGCTCAATCGATCACCGCGGGGGATTTGACCCAACGGATCAACTACCAGGGAGCCGCTGATGAAGTGGGGGAATTGGCGGTTACGTTTGACCAAATGCTCAATCGTCTCCAGGCGGGTTTTGAACGGGAGCAACGCTTTACCTCCGATGCAGCCCACGAATTGCGCACTCCGCTAGCCATCATTAAGGCACGTATTAGCTTGATGCTGAGTCGCTCTCGCACCAGCGCTGAATACAAAAAAACGTTGCACGATCTAGAGCAAGAGGTCGATCGCCTGATTCGTCTAAGTAATGGGCTACTGCTATTGGCGAGACTCGATCAAAGACGATTGCCCGTTGCCTTTACACCAATCGACCTGAGTAACTTATTAGAAATCTTGGTGCAACAGGTACAACCCCTGGCGGCGGCGCAACAGATCGAGCTTGTAAATGATTTATCTCCAGAACTATGGATTCAAGGCGATCCCGATCATTGCACCAGTCTGTTTTTAAACTTGTTGGATAATTCCATCAAATACACGCCTGAAGCGGGACAAATTCGGATTTGGTCAGGCGATCGCCAACTCAATCTAAAACATCATGTCCAGATCTGCGTCAGCAACACAGGAGTCGGCATCGATCCTCAGCACCTCCCCCATTTGTTTGAACGCTTTTACCGCACCGATACTGCCCGTTCTCAAGGACATCATGGAGCAGGATTGGGGTTGGCGATCGCCTACGAAATTACTCGTTTACATGGCGGCACCCTCTCTGCCGAGAGTAAACCCGACCAGGAAACCAAATTTACAGTCACATTTCCTCGCTGGGATGGTTTCCAGAAGTGTCCCGTTATGAGTTAGTCAGTGGTAACGGCGATCGGCGACTCACAATCCTGGGTGGGAGAGCAACACCCGCAACAAGTGATACCCCGATCCTGCTAACGAAAACCGTCCCGAAAAATCATCCCACCCGCCAAAGGGCGACACCGCACTACAGGGGAGATGTCCCTCCGGTGCAGAATGATTAAAAGTAACTGACTTAAATGGAATGTACTGACCATTCAGTCTCCAGCCCACCCGATCGCAAAAACTATGCCAGGTTTTATCTCCGGGATAGTTACCGTCCAGTGTTGCCCCACATTTCACATAAATCCTTCGTTGGACGCCAAAGCCAAAGCGACCATTACTGTGTTTCATCCACAAGCGATCGATCGCCCTCAAATCCTCAGCAGGAAATTGGCTAATTCCTCCGGTTCAAACCACTGCCCCGCTTCTTTCCCCACCGTTGCAATCATTAGTCGATAGGTTTCATTGTCCGCCGCTTTCCATTGTTTATTCTCCAGATATTCCGTCAGTAATTGATAGCGTGCCGCCTGGATGGTCTGCTTTAGCGCCTTGAGTTCTGCTGCCAGAGTCGGATCAATCCGTTTTGTTGTTTCCTGCAAGCATTCATAGGCGAGATCGGTTGCGCCCCGTTGCATGGCTTCTCGAATCAAATGGGTTGGATTGACTTGAGCGGCGTACAGCAAGATTGTCGGCTTCCACCAGTCATCGTTGATGTGCTCGTACAACAGTACTTCCTGGTTTTGCTGGGCGATTTGAGTCGCCGCTAAGTACTCTTGGAAGCTCAAATGGGCAAATTCGTAGCGGTCTTCCTGTTGAATCAGCAACTCACTAATCTGCACCACCTGATCTAAAAATTCGGTTGCCTCAACCGTCTCCCGTTGATGTTTCAAAAAGTGGGACAGTCCTTGTAGAGCTTCAGAATAATTGATTCGCTGGCGTCGATGGCGCATCATCACTAATGCCAACATTTGCAAAATAGTTTGGGCATCACATTGGGTTAATAGCGTGTCTAATTTGCGGGCAACCGGGCGATCGCGCAATTGTAATAAACAGATCTCCCGATACAGCGATGCCCGCCGCTCTGGCAACTCTGCTCCCGGATAGCGTCGATGGAAGGTCACAATCATGTTAAGTAACAATGGATTTTTTGCCAACGCTTTCAACTCTGGTCGAGCTTCAATTTGGGTTAACAACTCCGTTGCCGATTGTGTGGCAATTTGATGAACGTCTGGCGTATTTCGTCCACCATTCGCATACCGTTCCTGACACTGATACCATTGCTCTACAAATTTTCGCCGTTGAGTGCTATTAAAATCCTTTACCCAGAGCGGAGTCGTCAACTCCAACCGATCGGCGACAGGTTGTTTCTGATAGGCTTTGGGGCGTGAGGTGACAATAAAAACGGATTTGTTGTACTGGCGCATCTGTTCGTTGATCCAGCGAGAAACAATCGATCGCTGAGTCTTTTCGACTTCATCAAATCCATCTAGCATGACGATCGCCTCGCCCCGCTTCAGAATTCCTTTTGCCCAATTCACCGGCACTTGTAGATCGCTTCCCCCAGGTAAGTTGGGGACGTGGTAGTTAGCAATTAAATCCGGCAAGTCGGGGGGATTTTTCTCCGCCAAGACATCGCGATATTTGCGCAATACTAACAACACAGGAATCAACTTGGGAACGGAGCGAGGATGCTGCTTTTTCCCGTAGATATAGGCAATATGTTTGAGCAAGGTAGTTTTCCCGTAACCCCCCCATGCCAAAATCACAAGCTGTCGGAAGTTGGGCATCTGCTCACTCTGCTTCAGCAAGTCCCAAATACTAAACCCCTGATTATTTAAATTTCTCAAATCAGTTGGCTTGAAACTGGGCGAACTGGCGGTCGCTGCCAACTCCAGTGGCACAAACACTTCTTCTAGTAGCAGGGTAAAGATTCCTTCATGCTGGATCATTCCCTCCGATCGAAAGGCTTGACATTCCAACGCTTGGCATTCCAAATAGCGATCGGTGAATCCCGTTGCCCGTGTAATCACCTGCCCTTCAACGTGGTCAATTCCCTGACTAATCGCTTTACCATATTTCTCTAGTCGCTGTTGATTGCCTTCGTGGATCGGTTGCAACATCTTGGCAGCGTAGGAAATTCCTAAGCCAATGGCGGTGGAGGCGATCGCTTTTGGAATATCCGTGTCCTCACCGTTAAACAATGCCCAAAACGCTCCCAGCCCCCCTCCAGCAACGCTTCCAGCCATGATGACTCTTAGCACAACATCCGTAATTCGATCGTTTAAAGACAGCCTTTCAGTAGATTTACCCTTCGGTTCTGAAGCTTGCACCATGCTTGTAACCAGAGAAATTTTCCCTATTTTGGCTCATCCGGATAAACTGTAAGATTCTTCCTTAAGCCGCTATTTGAACTTGTACGTAGGCTCTTGCCAAGTCCAGGGTATCTATTGCTATAATCAGCGGTTCAAGATTTGAACAATAAAAAAGAGGGGATCTCCCCTCTTTTTTAAAATTCGACGATAAAGCAGATTATTCCAATTCGTCGTCTGCGTCGGCGGGTGGAATCTCCTCTTCAAGCAATACTTCCACTTCTTCCTCTGCCTCTGCCGGAGGTTGGTTCTGCTGCATCATCTTTTCCCGATAACGCGCCGCCATTTCCTCTGCTTTCTCGTAGACGATCGTTGGATTCTTCACCATATCACCCGGCTCTGGTTCCAACTGCTTCGTCGAGAGCGAAATCCGACCCCGCTCTGCATCGAGATCGATGATCATTACCTTCACTTCATCGTTCACATTAAACACGCTGTGGGGCGTATCGATGTGATCGTGGGAAATCTCCGAGATGTGCAACAATCCGCTGACACCACCGATGTCGATAAAAGCACCATAGGGTTTCAAACCGCGTACCGTACCGATGACCACCTCGCCCACTTCCAGACGATTCATCTTGCGCTCAACTAGCGCTCGACGATGGCTTAGCACTAGGCGGTTACGATCTTCATCAACTTCCAGAAATTTGAGCGGCAGCTCTTCCCCGACCAAATCTTCTTTGGGCTTACGGGTACTGATGTGGGAACCGGGAATAAAGCCTCGCAATCCTTCAATCCGGACTAATGCTCCTCCACGGTTGGTCGCAAACACCAGCGATCGAACAGTTGCGTCTTCTGCCTGAAGTTGCCGAACTCGCTCCCAAGCCCGCATATATTCAATGCGACGAATAGAGAGGGTAAGCTGACCGTCCTCATTTTCATCCGTCAAGATGAAAAATTCGCGTGTCTCATTCGATTGAAGGACTTCCTCAGGGCTATCAATTCGATTAATTGACATTTCCTGAATTGGAATATAAGCAGCGGTTTTAGCGCCAATGTCAATCAGAGCGCCCCTTGGTTCTAGACTGAAAACCGTTCCAGCCACCACATCCCCAGGGCTGAAATGGTAGTCGTACTTGTCCAGTAGGGCAGCAAAATCTTCATGAGTAAAACCGATATTCATCACTTCCTGATTGACCATGCTAAATATTTCCTAGTCCTAATCTCCGTAATGAGGGTGTTCTCCGTACAAATACATGAAGCTGCGCACCCCGTCAGGGGCATTTAGCTCAAGGTGATACCTAATAAACCTGTCTTATAAGGATCTCCATCCTGTAGGCACAGTCCCAGAAGATCTATACTATCTCAATCTCTATCTAAGATAAACAATTATTTTGAGTTTGCCGACTTCAAGCGGTAATTCCGTGGACGATGTTAACCAACCGTTACCCTTCACCACTGTGGGATCAGTCAAGACGACGGAGCCGCAGATGACGTTTCCCGATTGTCGTTGTCTGAAGTGACAGGCGATCGTTCGGCTGCTCGCCTTAAAGCTTCTAGATCAATTCCTCCCCCTGTGGCGTTTTGCAAATGATCAAGGGCATCGATAAAGTCGCGAATCCCCCGAAACTGGCGGTAGACGGAGGCAAACCGTACATACGCCACTTCACTGAGAGTCTGTAGATGATTCAGCACTAGTTCGCCAATTTCGTTACTGGTGACTTCTCGCGATGCGCTCTGTTGGAGTTCTGCTTCAATTTCGTCTACTAATTTTTCGATCTCTAATTGAGGAACGCCCGTTTTTTCACAGGCACGCATAATTCCTCTAAAAAGTTTGGACCGATCGAACGACTCGCGATCGCCATCTCGTTTGATCACAATCACCGGAACGAATTCAATTCGCTCGTAGGTCGTAAATCGACGATTGCATTGCAAACACTCCCGGCGGCGGCGTACACTTTGACCCGACTCTGCCGCTCGCGACTCTAGCACCCGATTGTCTGGAAATTGACAAAATGGACAGCGCATAAAAACCGCCCTTCAAATTTAATGATTATGGAAACACGCGGTCAGTCAAATTACATCACAACCCTGATCGGATGACACTAATTTTGTTTAAATCTTCATTTAAATCCTTACGCCAAAAGCCTGAGTGAACCCCAAACCTACTAACCAGCATCTAAATGATGGGCAGGCAGGGGCACTCAGGCAAGGCGGATAATCCAAAATTGGGTCATCAACCAGCGATACTAGTCTTTGCTAATCCGAGGAGGTTCACGGAAGGCGATCGCAAAGAACAAAACGGCGATCGCGCCAGCTAAAAAGAGAATGTATGCAACGCTTTCCATAGGGGTTAGATCTCAATTAGAGGATCACTTACTACTTTACAAGGAAATGTCGGAGCTGGTTAGCTGAGGAATCGGCAAGCCACTCCCTAGCGATAACCAACTCCAAACCTTTTAGATCTAAGCAACTTCCTTCTGGCGGCGGGTAGATTTATCACCCACTTTCTGGAAGAGTCCCCACTCCACTTGTTCTTCAGAGAGTTCAGGATCAATCCCTGCAAACACGTCGCGGAACAGCGTACGAGAACCATGCCAGATATGCCCAAAGAAGAACAACAGGGCAAAGACCGCGTGTCCGTAGGTGAACCAACCACGAGGGCTAGTGCGGAAAACTCCGTCTGAATCGAGCGTTTCGCGATCGAAGTCAAACGGCTCACCCAACTGCGCCTTGCGGGCATATTGCTTCACAGCCGCCGGATCGTTAAATGATTGACCATCCAGCTCTCCACCATAGAAAGACACTGTGACCCCCGTCTGCTCAAAGCTATACTTTGACTCTGCCCGACGGAAGGGAATGTCTGCCCGGAGAATCCCGTCTTTATCAGTCAAAATCACGGGGAAGTTTTCAAAGAAGTTAGGCAAACGACGAACGGTTAGTTCACGCCCTTCGCCATCTTTGAAGACTGGATGACCCAACCAACCTTTGGCAATGCCATCTCCCGTATTCATTGGACCAACTCGGAACAAGCCACCTTTGGCGGGGCTATTACCCACGTAGTCATAGAACGCCAATTTCTCAGGAATGGTCTCCCATGCCTGAGCCAAGGTCGCCCCATCTGCCATTTCCACTTTGATGCGACGATCCATTTCCTGCTGGAAATAGTTGCCATCCCATTGATAACGGGTTGGACCAAACAACTCGATCGGGGTGGCAGCACTGCCATACCACATGGTTCCAGCCACTACAAACGCAGCAAAGAACACGGCAGCAATACTGCTAGATAGTACCGTCTCGATGTTCCCCATTCGCAGCGCCTTGTACAAGCGCTCCGGCGGACGCACAGTTAGGTGGAACAATCCAGCAATAATTCCCACAATCCCAGCGGCAATGTGGTGAGCCACGATACCGCCTGGATTGAAGGGATTAAATCCTTCTGGACCCCAAGACGGCGCTACAGCCTGCACACTCCCGGTCAGTCCATAAGGGTCAGACACCCACATGCCTGGACCAAACAAGCCAGTCAGGTGGAATGCTCCAAATCCAAAGCAAAGCAAACCCGACAAAAATAGGTGAATCCCAAACATTTTGGGCAAATCGAGAGCTGGTTCACCCGTGCGGGGATCTCTAAACAGTTCCAAATCCCAAAACACCCAATGCCAACAAGCCGCTAAAAATAGCAACCCGGAAAGCACAATGTGAGCTGCCGCAACTCCCTCAAAGGACCAAAATCCGGGGTTCACCGCAGGCTCACCCGTGATGCTCCATCCACCCCACGACTGGGTCACTCCCAATCGAGCCATAAACGGCATGACAAACATGCCCTGACGCCACATGGGGTTTAACACTGGATCACTCGGATCAAAGATCGCCAACTCATACAACGCCATTGAGCCAGCCCAACCCGCCACAAGGGCGGTGTGCATTAGATGCACTGAAATCAGTCGCCCTGGGTCATTTAGGACGACAGTGTGCACTCGGTACCAGGGTAGTCCCATCGACTACGCTCCTCCTACTAGCTAGTGTTTCAACGCTTCCGCAGTTTTATTAAAATCGCTGATACAGGTAAGACTACCAGATCAAGGGCGACTCGAACCAGTCAACTACCGATCCAGCCCGCTGTTCAAGCAAACTTGCCCAAGGGCTTCGACAGTTTGACGACAACCTGTAAAAATGAAATTGTATGAAGTAGTGTAACCAGTGATTAGGAGGGAATGCAAGCATGGCACCGCTAGACCTCGCCAATGAAGCGCAAATTGACGCAGCGCAAACTGAGGGTCAATCCGTTGACATTCAAGTGACTAACCCGCCCTCTGAGTCAAACAACCCAATGCAAGAAGAACGGAAAACTGGAATGTCCACTATTAAGTTTCTCAACGAAAACAAAGAAGTTGTGTTTGCCAGCGGCGCAAACTTGCGGTTCAAAGCCTTGGAAAATGGCGTTGATCTCTACACCTTCATGGGCAAGATGATGAATTGCGGGGGATACGGCCAGTGTGGCACGTGTTTAGTGGAGATTGTGGAAGGGATGGAAAACCTTTCACCCCGCACAGAAGTAGAGGAGCGAAAATTAAAGAAGAAGCCAGACACCTACCGATTGGCGTGTCAAACAATGGTGAATGGTTCTGTGACGGTTAAGACTAAACCTCAGAAGTAGGCTCAAGCCTCGATCGCCCTCTAACTCGATGGAAATAACTTGCGTGACTCCTGCAATTCAGCCACCGCCGACTCTGCCCCCGCTAACGGATGTGCTGCGCATCCGACGGCAGCGATTGTCACAGCAAGTTCATTTCCCCGTCATTCTGTGGTCGGGTGGGAGTCCTTCGCGTAACTTCCCTGCCAACACCTACCCATTTCGGGCTAGCAGTCATTTCCTCTACTTTGCGGGGTTGCCCTTGCTTGATGCCGCCATTCGCTTAGAGGCAGGTAGGCTGGAGTTGTTTATGGATGACGCTACCCCTGCCGATCGCCTCTGGCACGGGGCAACCACCACTCGATCGCAGATTGCTGAAACGATCGGCGCGGACGCCGCCTACCCGCTGTCCCAATTGCCCAACCAGATCGACAATGCAGCAACGATCGCTGTTCAAGACGCTGCCACCCGATCGCAGCAAATGCAGTGGCTCAATCGTCCGATCGCTCCCCCAACTCAGGCTGAGGGAATCGATCGAGCCTTGGTACACGCCATTACGCAACTGCGCCTTAGCCACGATGCCTATGGATTAGCCGAGATGCGTCGTGCTGCCGCTGTCACCGGAGTTGCCCACCAAGCCGGAATGGCAGCCACTCGCACCGCTCGGACTGAGGCAGAGGTAAGGGCAATCATGGAGCAAGTGCTGATGGCACACAACATGACCAGTGCCTACAACAGCATTGTGACCGTGCATGGGGAGATTTTGCACAACACCCACTACCACCATGCCCTCGCACCCGGAGATTTGTTGCTAGCCGATGTAGGAGCTGAGACCGAATCGGGATGGGCAGCCGATGTAACTCGCACGTGGGCAGTGGCGGGCAAGTTTTCCCCCAGCCAGCGGGCAATCTACGACATTGTTTTAGCAGCTCATGACGCCTGTATTGCCCAGATTCGTCCGGGAGTGGAGTATCGGGAGTTGCATTTGTTGGCAGCAACCACGATCGCCGCCGGATTGGTCGATCTGGGGATTTTGCGGGGACAGCCAGAGGAGTTGGTCGATCGCGATGCCCATGCCCTGTTTTTTCCCCATGGGATTGGACATTTATTGGGGCTAGATGTGCACGACATGGAGGATTTTGGCGATATTGCGGGATACGAACCGGGGCGACAGCGCAGCGATCGCTTTGGTCTAGGCTATCTACGGCTCGATCGCCCCTTGCAACCCGGTGAGACCACCGAACAGTTCATCGCCAGAGAGGTCAACGAAAACCCCACCCTTTCTGACATGACCCAAGCGGCGCTGAACGTATTAGGTAAGGATCAAGATGGTTTCTGGCTGATGGTGGAAGGTGGAGATATCGACTGGTCTGCCCATGACAACAACATGGACAACCTGATCGGAACGATGAAGGATTTTGACAAGGCAGTGCAAACCACCATTAACTGGATTAACCAGAATGGCGGCTGGCGCAAGAACGTCCTGATTGTCACCGCCGATCACGACCACTACCTCACCCTCAACAACAATTTCCCCCAACTGTTGGCGGAAAAAGGCGCAGAGGCACTCACCTTTGTAGAAAATACTCCAGCGGGTGCAGGGCACTTCTGGGGTTCTAGTGCAGAAATCAAGTATGGCTGGGGCAACCACGCCAACCGTCCTGTGCCGGTTTACTACCAGGGTGGACCCTTCGACCTGTCTCGCTATGTGGGCAGAGGCTACAACAACTACGGCGTTGATGTTCCTGGTATTCCTGGTTTAGTTGACCAAAGCCACATCTATCAAGCGATGTACCAAGCACTGACGGCACCTGTTCGTTAGATCGCGGTAATTGGCTGCTAATCTAAGACCCCGGCTTCTTCGAGAAGCCGGGGTCTTCTTTTTCGTAGGATTAGCTTATTGAGATGATTCGCTGGTGGCTTCGTCGGGAAGGGGGCGACCCGTGGAGGGAATATCGCTGGGGATTGGGATCGGAGTTGCTGGGGATGGGGTCTTGGGCACTGCTTGGGGCTGTGCCACCCGCTGCATTCATCCCTTCCCCTGCTGCCGCATTGCGGGCTTCTTCTAGCGAGATGGTGGGATCAGCATTAATGGCGGCTGTTCTCATACCAGCATTTTCAGTCACCTCTTCCGACGGTTGCTCGGCTTGCTGTGATCTAGGCGGATTCATTGCCATAACCGATCGCTCCAAAGTAGATATCGTCAGCATAGCGATCGCCCCTCCGCAAATCGTCTATCTAAAGAAGGGAAGGTAGATAATTGCCACTCCTTGGGCGATCGCCGCCCTGTAACGCTTGATTAAGTAACATTTAATGTCATCGCTCTAGCCCCCATCGTTGCCTCTGCTACTTTAAGGAAAGAGCCTTCCCCGTGCGAGAGGTGCTCCTGTTATCAGTTAGTTGCTCCACGATTTGCGATCGGAGCATTGCCAGCACAGGTTTTGCGACCACCCCTGTTTTCAAAGTGAATTTAGTGTTTGAACTTGCTTCTACACTAGAGCGTTTTTCTATCGAATTATTTATCAAGGTATGAATAAGTATTGCATCGACTGGATTCAAGAGTGGTGTCACGAGAATGGGTGGACAGACCTGTTCGTCGAGCGGCGCGAATATTGGGCGTTTCCTCCCCATGCGGTCATGCCAATGCCGATTCCCGCCGATGCATTGCACACGATCAAGCTGGAAAAGGGCTTGAGTGTGCCCGAAAAAATTTGGTTTAGCGCGGCGTGGGTCTCTGCCCTTGTCGCAGCGCTACTCAGCTACTCGTTAGAATGTCCAATGCCATTAATTGCCGCATTTGCCTTTTGTGCATTGGTCGTGGCTCGCACTGAAGAAGATTAAGTGGAAGATTAAGTTTCCTAATCAATCCATGCGATCGATTGCTACTGCGATTTTCATCTCCTGTAGGGGCTTGGCATTGCCAAGCCCCTACCTATTGGGTTTTTGAGCACTGTATTATGAGGAGATTAGTGCTTCAATCGCCCCTATCAGCGGCTTAAACCTGGGTTGTGCCGATGGGGAACTCCCGATCGCCAAACCAATTCCACCCTTTAAACTAGAAATGGACGTTAGGAGAGCTAGGAATGATGGATCAACCAGAGGCACGTGCCCTAATGCGGTCTGCCTACGAAAACCGCTACACCTGGGATAAAAACTTCCCTGGCTACACGGCAGATGTGCAGTTCAAGCAAGAGGACGAAGTTCACACTGGGAAGGTAAAAGTCAACAGTAATCTCAGCGTTGAGGTGACTGGTGTGACAGATGAGCAGGCAAAGCAAGCCATTTTGATGCAACTGCAAGAAATTGCCATCCATCGAATTCGTCGCTCTTTTGATGAAACCCACGGGAAAAATACGTTTGCTCTGGGTGAAACCGATGATACGGGCGCGGTAGAAGTAATTGTGGGCGGCAAGTCGGCGGGCGATCGCTACAAAGTTCGCAACAACGAAGTCTGTATGGTGCACCGCCACATCCACGGGGTGGTGGTAACGATCAACACCTTCAGTAGCCACCAAACGGGCGAAGGCTACCTTTCCCACCGCTACGACTCGGTGTACCACGATCCCCAAACGGGCGAACAAAAAAGTGGGATCAGCGATTTTGAGGACATTTACAAAAAAGTTGGCAATTACCAAATTCTGGTGCAACGGTTGATCTGTTCCTTGGAAAACGGCGAGGAAGTCACCCAAGAGTTTAGTTTCTCCAACGTGGCGTTGTTGCAACCCGCTGTGGTGTCCTAATCGTATCGATAGAGAGCTGACCCACCTCTACGTGGGTTGGTTCATCTAGAATTGAAGGTAAAGGCGTTTAATGCGATCGCAAGGTGAACTATGCAAACAATGGAACTGACTTCAGAAAACGTCGAGACCGTATTGGACGAACTCCGTCCCTATCTGATGGCAGATGGCGGCAACGTGGAATTGGTTGAACTAGATGGTCCTGTGGTAAAACTCCGGCTCCAAGGCGCATGTGGCTCCTGCCCTAGCTCCACGATGACCTTGAGAATGGGGATTGAGCGCAAACTCCGCGAATCGATTCCTGAGATTGCTGAAGTTGAGCAAGTGCTGTAGTTGAGTTAGATTTTGGTAGTAAAAGGCCCCTAGTTCCTTTGAGAATCTAGGGGCCTTTCATTACAGTTTATGAGCCTCTGCATAAATCCGTAGTGCCGCAGCCACGATGCCAATCCATGTTATTCTTCTCCGGGTTCTTCAATGGCGATAAGTTGAGAACAATTTTCATCCAATCACCAACTCTTCTCTAAGGTGACATCCTCCTCAGAAAGATAGGAAAACTCAATTCCCATCAAGTCCAAAATCTTGAGGAATTCTACTGGTTCTAATTGCATTATCTCTGCGGCCTTCTTCAGGCTCATAATTCTAGTGAGTAAAGCACCCAGTAAAAAGAGAAAATTCTCTTTTTCCTCCACACTACGAAATAGCTGAATTTCCGAGGCAATAGTTTGAGTTAGTTCTTTATTCATTGATCAACCCTCGCCAGTCTTTCTGCCCTATTATCTACTTGATACTGGTGTTTGAGTAATGATTTTGGTGGTGTGGACTGCGTTCACACCACCAAAATCATTACAGTAGGGCTACAGTCTACTTTTTCCTTACCTGATCCTTCCGCCCCGCTCCCAAAGAAAATCTGTAGCCTGGAAAATTTCCCTCAAATGGATGCCAATTTTGCGGCAAACAAGCGTAACAATGAGAGGTGGAAAACTTAGCAGGTGCTGCTTGCGGCTATGTCCCATCCTCTGTATGTCGCCTTCATTTGGCATCAACATCAACCCTTTACAAGAGCCGCATGGCAGGGCAATACCGCTTGCCTTGGGTGCGCTTGCATGGCGACAAAGGATTATTAGATTTAATCCTAA
>JAAUSV010000073.1 GCA_012032525.1 Leptolyngbyaceae cyanobacterium SL_7_1 | reverse complement strand
CCCCAATCCTGTTGGGTTGGAATGGAGTGGGCGATGGGGGACTCAGCGTTTGGCGATGGAGCGATCGGCAGAGAGGATAGTTTGCGGCGCTTTTCCTGACGCTTTTGCCAAAAATCGATCAGTTGCACGATGCTAGCAACCAAACCAATGAGAGTGGCGATCGCCAGTAGAAGCTCCATCATCTTAAAGCTGCAAAAGAAAAGACGATTGCCAGCATCCTAGCACTACTGGCTAAGCGGGATTACCAAACCCACCGCTAAACTCCTGCTTAAATTCCCAAACTTCGGTTGTTTTTTACCATTAAAACCAACAAACTGTAGCTTAAGTTACTAGATCTCTTGGTATTGCATAATTTCCAAAAGACAAGCGTGAAGTAACCCAGAGCCGAATTCATTGAACCGTCTAGGCAACGGTCTCTATCTCAACTGCATTTGATTTCTAAGGAGATTACCATGAACAGCCCCCAGTCTGCTCAACTCGATTCCTCTACCAACGCCCAATCCGCTCGGTTCCTTGATCAGGCGTTGATTGACTCTGGCGCAAATTCCAAAGGACTTTTACGAGCGATCGCCACGCTGGTGACCAATCTCTGTGAGGATATGGCGTGTGCCATCAGCAAGACGGCTGAGCCTACGATTGCTCAGAAGCGCGATCGTGATGGCAATATGACCTGGCAGGTTACTGACTCGATCGCCCAGCGTCGCTTTGTGTTTACCAGCGAAGATCAGGTGTGTGAATGGTATGAGCAGCGTCACAAGCATTAAGCTTCATCAAGCATAAACAATTTCCATAACCCTCTAACTACCAAAAACCCCCAGTCTCCTTGAGAGACTGGGGGTTTGATTGAATTGGTGCGAACTAAATCCCAAATAAGGTAAAACAAACCACTGCTAACATCGCTCCAATCAGATAAAACCGAGCGACCACCGTGATCTCTGACCAGCCCACCAATTCAAGGTGGTGATGCAATGGAGCCATTTTAAATAAGCGCTTACCAACGCCATTTTCATCCTTCGTGGCTTTGTAATACCCAACCTGAGCAATGACCGAGAGGGTTTCCGCTAGAAACACGCCGCTGAGAATCAGCAAAATCAGCAGGGAGTGGCTGAGAATCGCAGTAGCTGCCAATGCCCCACCCAGCGCCAATGAACCAGTATCGCCCATAAACACCCGTGCTGGGTTGTGGTTGTGGGTCAAAAATCCTAGATAGGCACCGCTCATGCTGGCACAAAACACCATCAGCTCTGGGGACTGGGGTGCAACAACCGCACCCAAGGCAAGCAGGGCGATCGCTCCCGTTCCCCCCGCCAAACCGTCTAACCCATCCGTCAAGTTGGTCGCATTGCTTTCTGCCACCAGCGTGAACCAGGCGATCGGGAAAAACAACAAACCCAACGGCAAGGCTACCCCAAAGGGCAAGGCTAATGTCGTGATCGTCTCCGGCTGCGATCGCAGAACCCATAGACAAAACAGCGCCCCGAACCCAACCTGTAGCAGCAGTTTAGTCCGGGGGGAGATGCCTTTATTGGACTTGCGCCGTAGAATCTGCCAGTCGTCTAGCCAGCCAATGGCGGCGTAGGCAAGCGTTAGGGCTGCCACCGCGATCACATTGGCAGAGAAGCCCATCACCAGCGCGATCGCCACCCCCACGGGTACAACAAATATGCCGCCCATTGTGGGTGTACCCGCTTTTTTAAGGTGAGCCTGGGGACCATCCTCTCGAATAATCTGCCCTACCTTGAGTTGTCTCAAGGTAGGTACAACCCAGTAGCCTAATCCAGCGACAATCAACGCTGACGCCACAAAGGGCAACGTTAAACATTGATCAAGATTAAATAACCGTCCGGACGCGCCATCAATAAATAGGGCAGCCCCCGCCAAACATGCACCCAACCCTAAGAAGAGAGTCTTGCCCGATATTACGGGTCGATCGGAGAATAACTTAGCATCCACGATTGCTTTCTTTTACTCCACACCACACAAAAGATCAAAGCCTAATCTTTTGGCAAAAACACCAACATTACGCTACCGCACTTAGCGATTAAATTCTAGAGCAGATGCAAACTCCATACCATTTTTTCAATGGTTTTTGAAGAAAATGCTGCCAACAGACCTAAGTTCCCCCTACTCGTCTACCTCCAGAACCTCATCGTCATCGTCGTCGATGTCAAAGGAGTTATCTTCACCAGACATCAATTCGTTAATTTCTGCCTCATCATCGCGGTAGTCAAACTCATTGACCTCGCGGGCAAGGAGGCGACCTGTATTTTCTAACCAATCCAAAATCGAGGCATCCCGTTGGGGAGGAATCACAGCGGCAGGTTGATTGCGAGGCTGCTGACGCAAAGCAGGATTTTTCATAGTTGATTCGATTTACTCAATCACGAGGTAGGGGTCAGGACAACTGTTAAATAACTTCAATCGCCCAAGCTCAAATTTCAGCGTATGTCAACTTATCTGTCAAGAGATTCGCGGCTGACCGCTTTTGTGCTGACATTTATATTGTAGAACGGCGATACGACAGAGGTTAGCAGCATGATTGGCAAGACCACATTACTCGAAGCGATCGCCGGCAAAAACCGGGGTATCTTGGGCAACACCACAGACCAGACTGCTATTTTAGCGGCGATCGCCCAATTAGAAGATCGCAACCCCACCCCCCGACCCCTAGAAGCCACCAACAAACTAGATGGCAACTGGCGGTTACTTTACACCACTAGCCAAGACCTGTTGCGCCTTAACCAAATCCCCTTTGCTAGACTGGGGCAGGTGTATCAGTATGTTCAGGTGCAAAACGCCAAGATTTTTAACATTGCTGAGGTCGAAGGGGTGCCGTTTTTAGAAGGGCTAGTCAGTGTGGCAGCCCGGTTTGAACCTGTGTCTGAGCGGCGAGTGAATGTCAAGTTTGAGCGATTTATCATCGGATTGCAACGGTTGGCGGGCTATCAAACCCCCAATGACTTTATTCAACAGATCGAGTCTGGCAAAAAGTTTACTGCCATCGACTTTAGCATTCAAAACCGAGAACAACGCGGCTGGCTAGATATTACCTACTTAGATGACGATCTTCGCATCGGACGGGGCAACGAGGGCAGTGTTTTTGTTTTAGCCAAATGCTAGCGGAAAGGAACAATGCGCATTTCCCAGGGACAGCTCAATCTGTTAGAGACCTGTCCTCGTAAGTTTCAGCATATCTATTTAGATCAATTTGTCTCGCCGATCGCCCCAGAGCAATTTGAGCGGATGACGTGGGGCAGTCGCTTTCACCTGCTGATGCAACAGCGAGAATTGGGATTGCCGATCGATCGAGTTGCCGAAGACAACGAATTGCAGCAACGATTGCAAACCTTCTTGCAATCGCAGCCGCAGTTATTTCACCCAACATCCCCTCAGCAGCGTTCGAGTGAGCACCTAGAAACGCTGGAGTTTCAAGGGGTGTTGTTGACCGTAGTTTACGATCTGCTGATTTTGGAAAATCAGCGGGCAGAGATTTTAGATTGGAAGACCCATCCCCGCCCGCTCGATCGCCAGCGGTTGCTTCAGGATTGGCAAACCCGCCTCTATCTGTTTGTTCTAGCCGAATCAACCCACTATTTGCCTGAACAAATCTCAATCACCTACTGGTTTGTACAGGGAACAGACTCAACTGCCACACCGCAGTCGCGGCGGTTTGATTACACCCCCGCGTGGCACCAGCAGACCCGTCGCGACTTGACCGAGCGATTGCACCACTGGCAAACCTGGTTGCAAAATTACCAGCAGGGGGAGGAGTTGCCCCAAGTGGCGATCGAGACTGGACGGTGTGACAATTGCCAATTTGCAGTCCGGTGCCAACGGTTGAGTGCCTGTGATGCCTCAGAGGCAGTGTTTGATTTAGAGGCAATCCCAGAGGTGGTGTTGTAGGGCTTCTGGGATGCCGATCGTTAGGCTCTGAGCCGATCGCTCATCACCTGCTTGGTTGCCAAGTAGACAAATGGCGGAATCGTATTGTAGTAGCGTTTCCACAGGCGGCGCGGTTCTTGGATCAATCGGTAAAACCACTCAAACCCTGTCCTACGCATCCACATGGGTGCCCACTTGTGGATGCCTGCATAGACTGGAAACGCTCCACCCAGTCCAATCATGACACCCTTAATCCGACCTCGGTGTTGGTGAATCCAAATTTCCTGTTTGGGACAGCCCAGGGACACTAAGACAATCCCCGCACCACTGCGATTAATTTTTTCAACGATCGCCTCATCTTCTTCTGGAGTTAGCGGACGGAAGGGTAATGGCTCCATTCCTGCAATCCGCAACCGAGGAAACTCACGGTTGAGTCGGTTACGAATGCGTTGCAGGGTGGTGCGATCGGACCCTAAAAAGAACACACTCACGTTGCTGGTTGGCATTCGTTGACCCAATGCCAGCAAAATATCCATTCCAGCAACCCGATCTTGACGGTAGTTCCCCAATACATTCATTAACCAAACGAGGGGCATGCCATCGGGAGTCACCACATCGGCATTGGACAACACCGAGGCAAACTCCGAATTAGAATGGGCTTCCATCAGCATGTGCACATTTGCCACACAAACGACCTTGCTGAGGCGATCGGACGCCCACTGCAACATCAAGTCGATTTGCGCATCAAAGGACAATGCGGTGACTGGAAAACCAATGACATTGTGAACCGGGGGAAAAGTATTTGAAGACATAGTTCTTCTCATCAGGGGTAGCTGAGAATGCAAAAGGAATGCGAACCAGTTCGCTGGGAGGCTAGCGCTGGGGGAAATGGCTATGGGCGATTGGCTGTTAGCCGTTGGCTAAAAACAAATAGCGGATAGCGATCGCCAATTGGCTGCTTGCTACATTGCCAAGAAAAACGTTTATGTCCCGTCGATCGAGAAAGTGGACAAATCCGAAGCGGTCGATCGAACACATCGTCTCAAAAGCACACGGTCTCAGAGGTTGATCCCACTGTGGGTGCACCAATCGTGAGATTGATGCAAGGACGAGCTTAGATTTCCGGAAAAACTGGAGAGCAAGGACAAGAGCCAGTTACCCGTCGGTTTATACGGAGGGCGCTGTCAGTGGTAACGGTAGATCAGTGGGTAGCGGTAGATGAACTGTTGCGTAATAACCGCAAAATCTTGATAGACGCAAAGCCTAAGCTCCCTAATCGCTGTCGGCTTACCAGGTTTCATAGTTTCCAACCTGGGTCGAACTTGTTACGTTACACCCTGCCACAGGGAATGCGCCCATGGCAAGGGTAGAGTCAGTGTAATTACTATCTCTTATAAAGAACTCGTTAACACTTCGTAAAGGTTTATCTCAAGCCATCCGGGGGAACTCCTACGTAACATTACCGTCTCCTACGTTTTCTACTTATTTCTGATTAATCAGTTGAGAAAGCTTAAAGCTTGAATGAACTTGGGGAAACTTCTAGAAATTTCATCGGATTACCCGGCAAATCGCTGCAAAGAGTTAATGAGAAATGCTGGCTAATCGTTTCCTGTCAACCCCAGATGAGCATTGAGAAGTATTTGATCGTTCATGCCAAATCAAGTGCGTGGAGCTTTATTTGTGACTCGATTTAAACCGTCTTTGCCGATCGCAGTAGCAGCGGCTGCGCTAGTGCTAGGCACGTTGCCAATCCCTAGTCTGGCTCAATCCTCTCCCCCATCCCCCTCGCCCAATCGTCCTCCGTCAACCGCGCAAGCCGAAATGCCTTATACCTTGGGGGCGGGCGATCGCCTCCAGATCACAGTTTTTCAGTTGCCGCAGTATAGCGCTGAGGTGGAGGTGTTGGTGGATGGAACGGTGAATCTCCCAACAGTGGGGCAGATATCGGTGGATGGCTTGACCCTCAACCAAGCCTCAGCCGCCATCAGTAGTGCCTACAGCCGGATTCTAAGACGCCCGATCATTACCCTCAACCTGTTGAGTCGGCGACAATTGCGGGTTGGCGTTGCCGGGGAGGTCAATCGTCCAGGGTCCTACGCCCTCTCCCCCGATACCGCCCAGTTTCCCACCCTGACGGAGGTGCTGGAGCTAGCCGGGGGAATTACGCAGGCAGCCGATGTGCGGCAGGTGCAAATTCGCCGAACCGATCGAGCGGGCACCCCTGAGGTGTTTAACGTTAATCTGTGGAATCTGTTGCAAAGTGGGGATTTGAGTTACAACATCACCCTACGAGATGGCGATCAGGTGTTTATCCCCACTACGACGGTGGATTTAGCCGAAGCTCCCCTATTGGCAGATGCCAGTTTTGCCGCCGATGCCAGTGAGCCAATCAATATTGCGATCGTCGGTGAAGTCTTTCGACCCGGACCCTACACGCTCACAGGGGGAACGGCTCGCACAGGAGATGCCGGAGTACCCGGCGGTGCATTCACTACAATCAACACCGTGCCCACAGTCACCCGTGCGATTCAAATCGCCGGGGGGATTAAGCCCTTAGCCGATGTGCGGCGGGTACAGGTACGGCGATTAACCCGATCGGGCACAGAGCAAGTATTTGAGGTCAATTTGTGGGCTTTGCTCAAGGAAGGAGATCTCCGACAGGATGCGATTTTGCAAGAAGGGGATACGGTGGTCGTGCCAGAGGTGCCTGAGCTTGACCCAGCAGAGGCGGCAGAAATTGCCACTGCCAGTTTCTCCCCCGATAGCATTCGAGTCAATGTGGTGGGTGAGGTAAATGGGGCAGGCACGATCGAATTACCCCCCAATACTCCTCTCAACCAAGCCATCCTAGCCGCGGGTGGGTTTAACAACCGCGCCCGTCGAGGAACGGTGCAATTGATTCGCCTGAATGAGGATGGAACGGTTTCTCGACAAGAGTTTCCCGTCGATCTGGCTCAGGGAATTGATGGGGCTGCCAATCCAGCCCTGCGAAACAATGATGTGGTGATCGTCAGCCGCAGTGGCTTGGCGAGAGTCTCTGATACGTTAGACACCATTCTGCGACCGTTGGGCAGTGCATTTTCCATCCTAGATTTACCGTTCCGGTTTATTCGGATTTTTGATTAGGGGTTTCACTAGAGTGCCACTACCGATTCATCAACGTTTTACAGTCATTCATTCACTCCATCACCCCGTATCTATCACTCTCAGAACCGACCCCGTTGATTGATGTTGTGGGCACAAAATACCTGCAACATCATTCAAAACCCCAGGACATCGCACGACGTGCCGCACGTTCTGACCCTGATTTTCAACTATCTACAGGAGAGCTGATGAAGGCTGGACAACACTATCAAACCGCACCCGTTGCCTATGGCATCCAACCGGACGAAGGCACAGAAGGCGGATTGGACATTGGGCAATTTATTGGCACATTGAGGCGCAAAGCCTTACTGATTGCTGGGGTAACGGTGGCACTGGCGGTGGCAGCGGCTACAAGAGCATTGACAGAAACGCCCGTTTACATCGATCGGATTGAAATCCTCGTCCTACCCACCACAGCAGAAACAGCGGTCATTTCCTCTGTCCCAGAAACGCTCACTAGCCGGGAACCCCAATCGGATCAACCAACGGTCACCAGTGATCTGATCAAGATTCTGCAAAGTCAAAAAATATTGTTGCCGATCGTAGAAACCGCTAAGACCCAATATCCATCAGTCTGTTATCCGATCGGGACAACCGAACTAACCATCGATTTATCCAGCGATCGCGCCACCCAATACTGCTACAAAAACTTGCTTTCAAAGTTGAGTGTTGGAGTGGCTGAAAAAGAATCCAACATTGTGCAAGCGGTTTACCAAAGCACGGACCTCGCGAGGTGCGCTTTGTTTTAGAAAACGTCTCGCAAGCTTACCTGGACTACAGTTTGCAATCGCGGCAAGCTGATATCCAGCGCGGATTAGATTTTGTCAGAGATAAGATTCCCGGACTAGAAGCGCGAGTGCAGGAGTTGCAAGGGCAATTACAAGAGCTGCGTCAGTCGAATGATCTGATTGATCCCGCGTCTAGGGGTGGACAACTCTCCGATCAGCTCAACTCGTTTACCCAGGAGCAACTGACTACCCAGGTTGAACTGGAGCAAACCCGTGCTCTCTATGGAGATTTACGCCAGCAGTTGTCCCAGCGATCGCAGGAAAGCGCCGCCTCCTCTGCCCTAGGGCAAAATCCCCGTTATCAATCTCTGCTAAACCAATTGCTTGAGATTGACAGCCAAATTGCTGCCACCTCAACCCTGTTTTACGAAGACACCGATGAAATTCAACTGTTGCGGGAACAGCGGCAAAATTTATTGACATTATTAGAGCGAGAGGGCGCCCAGGCGGAGCGCGAGGTGATTGGTCAAATCCGCACCTTGGAAGCGCGGGAGCAGGCACTCCAGGAAACCATCAGCAATCTCAATGGCGGCGTCGATGAACTCTCTGGGCTATCGCGCAGCTACACCGACATTCAACGGGAGTTGGATGTGGCAACCGAAAACCTCAGCCAATTTTTGACCAAGCGGGAAGCATTGCAGATCGACGTGGCACAGCGGGAAGTCCCCTGGGAATTGCTCACGCCACCCTCCGAAGCCGAACCGATCGCCGCTAGTCTTGCCCGTAATTTAGTACTAGGTACGGCACTAGGATTATTGCTGGGCGTTGGCTTGGCGATCGTCTCCGACAAGTTTACCGATATTGTCTACACGCCAGAGGAATTGAAGCGACTGACGGGGCTACCTCTATTGGGCATCATTCCGCCCAATCAAGAGTTAGAGGAGTTGGTGCCAGAGCGAGAGTCGGTTGCCCTGTTGCAACCCGCCGGGGCTTGGCAAGGAGACGCCCCTCAAAATGGCTCGACCCGCTCCTACAAGGTTGTACGCTTTTTGGAAGCCTTTCGATCGCTCTTTGCCAACCTGCGCCTGTTAAATTTGGACACACCTATCCAGTCGGTGGTGATCAGTTCCGCTATTCCTGGGGAAGGCAAATCGACGATCGCCTCTTGCTTGGCACAAGCGGCGGCTGCCATGGGTCAACGGGTGCTGTTGGTCGATACCGATCTGCGCCGTCCACGAGTCCATGAGTATTTAGGTTTGCCAAACGATCGGGGGATTACCGACATGATCGTAGAGGGGTTAAATTTTAGTGAAGTGGTGCAGCGATCGACCCTAGAACCCAATCTATTTGTGCTCACCGCCGGGCAAACGCCCCCCGATCCTACCCGCTTGCTGTCCTCACAAAAGATGCAGACGTTTATGCAGCAGGTGCAAAATCGGTTTGATTTCATCATCTATGACACGCCCCCGCTGGTGGGGTTTGCCGATGCCTATTTGTTGGCATCCCATACAAGCGGCTTGGTATTGGTGACGGAGTTGGGTCGATTGAAGCGATCGTCCTTGGAGCAGGCAATTGAACAAAGCCGGGTTTCCAGCACCCCAATTTTGGGAGTGGTAGCTCGCAGCAAGAAGCCATTAAATTTCTAACCAGCAGCCTCCCAGCGGATAGATCTATCCTAGAAATGGGCTTCCCATGACCTGAATTGGATGCGGGTTGTGGGATAGTCCCGATTGTTGCGTGGGTTGGGAGACAGTATGCACACTTCACCATCGTCTGTACAGACAGAACTCTATCAGGTTGACTGTAGCGGGTTTGATGCAGAAGCAGCCTCATTGTTTCTGACTGCCGGTGCAAACCCCTACACCGATGCGGAGGAATTTTTGTTTGACTGTGAAATGCGGGCAGATGAGATGCCCCGCACCATTCGTCGAGCCTTGTTGGAGTTTCAGGTTCATTCCAACTCGGAAGGGATTTTGTTGTTGCGGGGGTTGCCAGTTGACCCCGATCTTGCCACTGTTCGCACCCCGGCAAATGCCCACCGTTCCCCAGATAAGCACACCCATGTCAGCGAACGCAGCCTTGCTATGATTGGCAGCCGTCTGGGACATCTGGTGTCCTATATTCAAGAAAAAAAGGGCGATCTATTCCAAAATCTGGTGCCCGTTCCCGGCAATGAGCAGGTGCAATCCTCTGGCGGTTCCAAAACCCGGTTGCAATTCCATCGGGAAACGGTGTTCCATCCCTACGCCCCCGAATACTTGTTGCTGGTGTGTCTGCGATCGGATCACGACCACATTGCGGAAACCACCCACGCCAGCATCAGCCACGCCTTGCCGCTGCTCTCCGAAGACCATCGATCGCTGCTCTTCCAACCCCTCTATCGCACTGGCATCGACTACTCCTTTGGCAACGTGCAAACGGTCAAGGGCAACGGTCCCGTATTGCCCGTGCTCTACGGCAACCCCACCGACCCCTTTCTCAACTACGACGAAGACTTAATGGTGGCAACCACCGCTGAGGCAGAGGATGCACTGGATGCGCTGAAACAGGCGATCGCCTCGGTCTATCGCGGAGTCAAACTTGTCCCCGGAGACCTGCTCTGCATCGACAACCGCCGCACCGTCCACGGGCGATCGTCCTTTACTCCCCGCTATGATGGCTTCGATCGGTGGTTGCAGCGATCGTTTGTGGTGCGAGATTTAGGGCGCTCGGCGATCGATCGGCATCCGGGGGAACGGGTGATTCGCACAAGATTTTGAGGTGAGCACCCAAGCAAAGTTCCCCGGCTTCTTCGAGAAGCCGGGGAAGTGTCTGTTTGAACTGGTAAGTTAGGCAATGAATTGCCTACAATCGCAGTGCAGCGATCGTTTAGGAATTGAGTATGACCAATCGAGGATCAACGCCCTCCCATCTTCAGTCTGGCAATCAGAGCCAGCCCTTGCGATCGCCCGCTCCGGCTGCTGTTGTCGATGAGGAAGACTACGACGAAGCCTATTACGACTATTTCTACGATGAGCCGGGAGCGATGCCCGGCACGTTGATTATCGACAAGAGCGCCTCTCCATCCAAAATTGTGTTGATCGACTACAACGAGCAGCGAGTAACCAATCTGGAATTACCCACACCGGAGGCGTGTGCGCCCTACTTGGATTCGGAATCGGTGTCCTGGGTGGATGTGAAGGGGTTGGGCAGTGAGGATGTGTTGCGTCGATTGGGGGACGTGTTTAGCTTGCATCCCTTGATTTTGGAGGACGTGGTGAATGTGCCCCAGCGTCCGAAGGTGGATGAAAACGAAGACCAACTGTTGCTGATTACCCGTATGGTGATTCCAGAGGAGGATGGCATTGGGTTCTACACCGAGCAAGTAAGCTTTATTTTGGGTCCCTATTATCTACTGACGGTGCAGGAGGAACCGGAACGCGATACGTTTGAGCCGATCCGCGATCGCATCTGCAATGCCAAAGGAATTTTGCGATCGCGCGGTGCCGATGCCCTTGCCTATGCCCTCCTAGACACGATTATCGATGGATTCTTCCCGGTGTTGGAGAACTACGGGGAACGGCTGGAAGATCTGGAGGATGAGGTCATCGCCAAACCCACCTATGAGACGCTGCAAAAATCTACGCCGTTCGCCGAGAATTGCTCACCCTACGCCGGGCAATTTGGCCCCAACGAGACACCATCAATGCCCTGATCCGCGATGGTAGTCATTTGATTGGCGATGAAGTGCGAGTCTACCTGCGCGATTGTTATGACCACTCGCTGCAAGTGTTGGATATGGTGGAAACCTACCGGGAATTGGCGTCCAGCTTGATGGATGTGTATTTGTCCTCGGTGAGCAACCGGATGAATGAAATCATGAAACTGCTGACGGTGATTTCCAGCATTTTCATTCCGCTAACATTCATCGCCGGAGTCTATGGCATGAACTTCAACCCAGACGTAGTTGGCAACATGCCGGAGCTAAATGCTCCCTATGCCTACTGGATCTGTTGGGGAGTGATGCTGGGAATTGCGGGGTCAATGGTGGGTTTCTTCTGGCGACGTGGCTGGTTTGCAAATTTCTCCACAGTCAAGAAGTCGTCTGAGAAGTAACCACTGGTATCCGAACCGCCCCCAACCCCCCAAAAGTTAGGGAATTTTCAAACCGTTTTGCGTTCAAAATCTCCTAACCTTGGGGGATTTCCAGAACTTCAGCTTCAAACCCTGAAACTTCAACCTCAAAGCCTAGAACTCCGCCTTCAAAACCCGGAACTTCAGCCTCAAAACCCAGAGCTTCAGCTTCAAACCTTGAAACTCCGACTTCGGATCTCCACACTTCGCCTTCAGAACTCGGAACATCGAGTTTAAACCCTGACCCTTCCCCTTCAGAAGCTCAAACACGGAGTTCAGACCTACACCCTGCGTGTTCAGAGCACCAACCAATTTCCCGGAGCATTCAACCCACATGACCTTTTTGAAGGGGGTCTGGGGGACGCAACCGTCCTATGGGAAAGCGAATTGGGGGGGTTGTTAGGGGAAGTCACCCAAGAGCGGGGGTTTGGGGGTTCCCCCCAAGGCTCGAATCATCCAAAAATCCAACCAACACCCAATCTCCCCCAACAAACCATCCACCCAACCCAATATCAAAAAATCCCCAACCGTCAAAATTGAACAAAACCACCCCCCAGACCAACGTATCGTAGCTAATGCCATTCCCATCCAGTGATACGATGACTACCAACACGCCCACCCCCAGATCCCCATGGACATAAAAGCCCTGATCCGCGACATCCCCGACTTCCCCAAACCCGGAATTGTTTTCCGCGACATCACCACCCTGCTCAGCGACGCCGAAGGACTGCGCTACACCATCGACAGCTTGGCAGAAAAGTGTATCGACCTCGAAGCAGACTACATCGTCGGCATGGAATCCCGCGGATTCATCTTTGGCACCGCCCTCGCCTACAAACTCGGACTCGGCTTCATCCCCATCCGCAAACGCGGCAAACTCCCCGCCGCCGTCTACACCGTCAAATACGATCTAGAATATGGCAGCGATCACTTGGAAATGCACCAAGACGCAGGCTTGCCCAACTCCCGCATGTTGATCGTCGATGATTTGATCGCCACCGGAGGCACCGCCACCGCCGCCGCCGATCTGCTCACCCAGGGCGGCTATGAATTAGTCGGCTTTGCCTTTGTGATCGAATTGTTAGCTTTAAACGGACGCCAGCGCCTACCCGACGTTCCAGTTGTTACCCTAATTGAATACTAAGCTTAGACAGTGAGTATCTTCAGCAGCAGAGGCAGCACACCATGACTTCGACTCGATCGACCCGGCAGCGATCGCTCCAATCTATCTCCCGTTGGCTGATTGGGTTCGTCCAAGGCGAAACCCTGGGCTACGTCGTCAAACGGCTCCTGCAAGCCGCTCTCACCCTGCTGCTGGCATCCTTCCTGTGTTTCTTCATCATTCAATTGGCTCCCGGAAACTACCTGGATGGGTTACGGCAAAATCCCCAGATCTCCCAAGAGACGATCGCCGCCCTAGAGCGACAGTTTGGCTTAGACAAACCCGCTGGACAACAATACCTGCAATGGCTCACCCAAGTCGTGACCCAGGGCAACTTTGGCTATAGCTTTGCCTACCAGCGCCCCGTCACTTCACTGCTCCGAGAGCGCATCCCCGCCACCGTATTGCTGGCATTGTCCTCCATGATTGTGACGTGGGCGATCGCCATTCCCCTGGGGATTTGGGGCGCAGTCAAGCAAAACCAGTGGATCGACAAAGCTGCTGCGAGTCTTGAGCTACATTGGTCAAGGCTTGCCCACCCTGATCACCGGGCTGCTGTTCCTGTTTTTTGCCCAACTCACCGCTCCACTGTTTCCCATCGGCGGTATGACCAGTATCAACTACGCCGACCTCACCCCACTGGGCAAAGTCCTAGACATCGGTTGGCACTTGATTTTACCAACGATCGCCCTCAGCATCACAGGATTTGCAGGACTACAACGACTGATGCGCGGAGAATTGCTCGACGTGCTACGGCAAGACTACATCCAAACCGCCCGCGCCAAGGGCTTACCAGAAAACCGCGTTATCTACGTCCACGCCCTGCGCAATGCCGTCAACCCAATGGTGACGCTATTAGGATTTGAATTCGCCAGCCTACTCAGCGGCGCATTCATTACGGAATATTTCTTCAATTGGCCCGGACTCGGACGCCTGATCCTGCAAGCCTTCAACGCTCAAGATCTCTACCTGGTGATGGGCAGCTTGATGATGGGTGCGGTCATGCTGATTCTCGGCAACCTATTTGCAGATCTATTACTCAACATTGTCGATCCTCGGATTAAGCTGTCGCAAATTAATTAGCGATTAGCGAACAGCCATTCCCCTTCATCCTTCTAAAAAAGGTGTTCCTTGGCAGTAATATGGAGTAATGCCTAAATCGCAATTGAGGTAAGCCGGAGTGGCAGCAGCTCCGTCTGTCTACTTTGCATTCCGCAGATTGGGGCTACTCGTTACAGTGATTAAGCCTAGTGCTGCCATTCAACCTACAACGGATCAGATAAAAGGATCAGATATGAGTCAAGAGGAGATTTTTCAGAAGGTTCAAAAAATTGTGTCTGAGCAATTGGGTGTTGATACAGCCGATGTCAAACCAGATGCAAGTTTTGCCAACGATCTAGGTGCCGATTCCCTCGACACCGTTGAGCTAGTCATGGCGCTAGAAGAAGAGTTTGACATTGAAATCCCCGATGAAGCGGCTGAGAACATTGCCACGGTGCAAGCAGCGGTGGATTACATCAATTCCAAAACAGCGGCGTAGGCATTGATCAAGTTGAGTGACCCATAGAGCTTTGCTCTTTATTTATTGTTGCGTTTCGAGTGTTTGAGTCTTTCTGTCATGGCAAGTTCTGATTCTGGCTTTAGACGAGTCGTTGTCACAGGGATGGGTGCCATCACTCCCATCGGCAATTCATTGGCTGAGTATTGGGAGGGGTTGACAACCGGGCGAAATGGGATTGGGCGGATCACCCTGTTTGATCCGTCTCGTCACGCCTGCCAAATTGCCGGGGAGGTCAAGGGGTACGATCCCCACGACTACCTCGATCGCAAGGATGCCAAGCGCATGGATCGGTTCGCCCAGTTTGCGGTTTCCGCCAGCAAACAGGCGATCGCCGATGCTGGGTTTGTGATCAACGATCTCAATGCCGAACAGGTCGGTGTCGTCATCGGCACAGGCATTGGCGGGCTAAAGGTGATGGAAGATCAGCAGGAGATTTATCTCAGCAAAGGTCCCGATCGCTGTAGTCCCTTCATGGTGCCGATGATGATTGCCAACATGGCAGCCGGACTCACCGCTATTCATTTAGGGGCAAAGGGTCCCAACTCCTGCTCGGTCACTGCCTGTGCCGCTGGTTCCAATGCGATCGGTGATGCCTTTCGTCTGGTGCAGCGGGGCTATGCCCAAGCGATGATTTGCGGCGGCACAGAGGCAGCCGTGACGCCGCTGTCCTTTGCCGGGTTTGCCGCTGCCCGCGCCCTATCCACCCGCAACGACGACCCCACCCATGCCTGTCGCCCGTTCGATCGCGATCGCGATGGCTTTGTCATGGGTGAAGGGGCTGGCATTCTGGTTTTAGAAGAACTGGAGCACGCCCTCAGCCGGGGCGCCAAGATTTATGCCGAAATCATCGGCTATGGCATGACCTGTGATGCCTACCACATGACCGCCCCCGTGCCGGGAGGCGAAGGCGCTGCCCGCGCCATCCAACTCGCCCTCAAGGATGCGGGGATCACGCCGGATCAGGTGAGTTATATCAATGCCCACGGAACTAGCACCCCTGCCAACGACTCGACGGAAACCGCCGCAATCAAAACTGCCCTAGGCGATCGCGCCTATGACGTGGCAATCAGCTCCACCAAATCCATGACTGGGCATTTGCTAGGCGGTTCCGGTGGCATTGAAGGGGTGGCAGCGGTGATGGCGGTGCAGCACGATCGCGTTCCTCCCACGATCAACTTGGTCAACCCCGATCCAGCCTGCGATCTAGACTACGTAGCCAATCAAAGTCGATCGCACTCCGTTGAAGTGGCGCTATCCAACTCCTTTGGCTTTGGCGGACACAATGTGACCCTGGTATTTAGAAAATATCGATCGTAATCATCTGACTGGTTTAGATCTCCGGTCGTCTAGATCCCCGGCTTCTTTGAGAAGCCGGGGATCTTTGCTAGAAGCCTGTTACGTCGGGGAAGGAGAGGGGGCATCCGGTGATTCGGGGGAGGGGGGGAGCAGGTCGGGCAAGGGGGCATCTGCATCGATCGCCCGCCAGAGGGATAGCCAATAATGGCAACCACAAACCCGATCGTCAGCACGGCGAGCAGTCCACCCACACTCAACCAATCCGATCGCCGTTTAGATGGCTCAGCCCCATCAATGGAGTGATCTAACAACAGTGGGTCAGTCGCATCTAGGTCAGACGACTCTGAGGGGTAGCCCGACTGCTCCGTCAGCGGCACAAGGCTCGTTTCCCCGTTTGGTTCGGCTGGGATTGTCGATCGATCGTTTGGAGAATCAACCATTGCCCAAGTCTCAGAGGCAGTCGCTGTTTCCACCACCTCATCGGTTTCATCCAAATAGAAATCAGAGGATGTGATGGGTTGATCGGGAAGCACTGCCGCAGGCTGCCACTCGGCAAACCGGGCAGATGGGTCTATCTCATCGTCGATCGCCGTTGGCATGGCAGTGATTGATTCCTGGACAAAAAACCAGAGGTCGCGTTACGTCGAGCACGATCGCGAGGGCGAACGGCGCATCATCCGGGGAAGTGGGGATTTCGCCAGGAGCAAGGGTTTGGAACTGACGAGAATCCACCGAATTGTTGTCTGCCAATTCGCCGCTGGAGTCAGCAGCCATCGCAGGCGGCGGCGGG
>JAAUSV010000072.1 GCA_012032525.1 Leptolyngbyaceae cyanobacterium SL_7_1 | reverse complement strand
ATCTGAGAAAGCCGCTTGCGCAACAGTGAAATTTCGGTGCGGGAGTTTGTCAAAACCCTGGCAAGTTCCGAGATCTACCGCAAGCGCTTCTATACGCCCTACCCCAACACCAAGGTGATTGAATTCCTCTTCCGCCACCTGTTGGGTCGTGCTCCGGCAACCCAGGCTGAGATCCGCCAATACAACAAACTGTTGGCAGATGGAGGCTTGAAGGCAGCGGTGGAGATGATGGTCGATAGCCCTGAGTATGCTCGCTTCTTTGGCGAAGATGTGGTGCCCTACAAGCGCTTCCCGGCGTTGCCAGCGGGCAACTACATCGGCAGTGTCAAGGCGGACACCGATCTGGTGAAGCAGTCTTGGTCTGACCTGTCACCCTCCTACCTGACTGGGCAATCCTAGTTCTGGGACGATCGCCCTGAGTCCTAAAAAAATCCCCGGCTTCTCGAAGAAGCCGGGGATTTTTGTCTCATGTCGGTTTAATCTTCAATCGATATGCTGAAAGAACCTGCTCCTGACGCTGAGGCAACCTATATGACTGCTACCCTATCTACTCCGCAATCCTCGATCGAGTCCTGGTTAGGCGACGAAGCAGAATCGCTGCTCACCTACACCGCCAAAGTTCCCAAAGAAATGCTGCACCTGCCGGGGGGCGATTTTGTCGATCGCATCTTTGCCCATACCGATCGCAATCCCCAGGTGCTACGCAACCTGCAACAACTCTATTCCCACGGGCGACTGGCAAACACGGGTTATTTGTCGATTTTGCCTGTGGATCAGGGGATTGAACACTCCGCTGCGGCGTCGTTTGCCCCCAACCCGATCTATTTTGATGGCGAGAATATCATTAAACTGGCGATCGAAGGCGGCTGCAATGCCGTTGCCACAACCCTCGGCGTTTTGGGCAGCGTCTCGCGCAAATATGCCCACAAAATTCCCTTTATTGTCAAACTGAATCATAACGAACTGCTCACCTATCCCAATCAGCACGATCAAATCTTGTTTGGCTCGGTCGAACAAGCCTGGAATTTGGGTGCGGCGGCGATCGGAGCCACCATCTATTTCGGCTCTGAAGAATCCACTCGTCAGATTCAAGAAATCAGCCACGCCTTTGAAGTGGCTCATGAACTGGGGATGGTGACGATCCTCTGGTGCTACCTGCGCAATCCTGCGTTCAAGCAAGACAAGGATTACCACTTAGCGGCTGACCTGACGGGACAAGCGAATCACTTGGGCGTGACAATCCAAGCCGACATCATCAAGCAAAAACTCCCCGAAGTCAACAATGGCTACGGCGCAGTGGCTCAACTGGGCGGCGAGAGCTACGGCAAAACTGACCAACGGGTTTATTCCGATCTAACCACCGATCACCCGATCGACCTCACCCGCTACCAAGTGTTGAACTGCTACGCCGGACGTGCGGACTGATCAACTCCGGTGGGGCATCGGGCAAAACGATTTTGCTGAAGCGGTCAGAACATCGGTGATCAACAAGCGGGCAGGGGGTTGCGGCTTGATTTCCGGTCGCAAAGCCTTTCAGCGTCCGTTTGAAGAGGGTGTAAAATTGTTCCACGCCATTCAAGATGTGTATTTGTCGCCGGATGTGACGATCGCCTAGTGGGTGGTAGTTGTTAGTAATTAGCGATTAGCTAAGCGGACGTTTGAGAGGTATAAATTGCTTGATGGTTGCCCCTTAAATCCCCAATCCATTGGGGACTTTGGAGCAAAGAAACGGATTGGGAAATCCCCTAACTTTTGGGGGGTGGAATGGGGGGGCGCTCGGGATAACAGTTGTCACTTTTCAGACATCCTCTAACAGCCAAACCATTTGATAAAAGGGATCAGCATGGCTAATGTCAATTGGGTGTGGGGTTTGGGGTTGGTGGGAGTGGTAATACCAGCGATCGCCCATGCTCAGCAACCCCTGTTCGTCGCCTATCCCCCCGATGGGCACGAAACCACCGCTACCCAGATTTTTCTGATTGGCACCGCAGCGGCTGAGGGCGAGGTGCAGGTGAATGGGCAAGCGATCGATCGTAGCCCCGCCGGACACTTTGCCCCCAGCTTTCCCTTGCAGCTGGGTGAGAATGTGTTTACCTTGCGCTACCAGGATCAGGAACTGGTGCTGCGGGTGAACCGAGTTGCAGCAGAACCACCCCTGCCCGTTGGGGCGGCGTTTGCCGAGGGGTCGCTGGTTCCAGCGGTGGATATTGCTCGTCAACCGGGAGAGCCAATCTGTTTTAGTGCGATCGCCCTGCCAAACGCCACCGTGACTGCGACTCTGGGCAATCAAACCATTCCCCTGCTCCCCCAAGCTCCCGTCAATTTGCCGCCCAACTCGGCAGTGTTAACGGATCAAAACCAGCCGATCGCCTCTGAACGGGTCACTTATCAAGGCTGCACTCAGCTTTTGCCTGCGCCAACTGGAGTACTGATGTATGGCAATACTGTGGTCACTGGAATGGTGATACCGCAAGCAACAACTGCCAGCGATTTAGGGTATCCCACTTATCAGATCACCCTAAATGGGGAAACTCATCAGCAACCCGCGCCCGGACGCATCACCCTGCTTCCCCCGACGAATCCCCCAGTGGTTGAGGTGACGGCGGCTTCTGGGACGGCTCGTACCGGACCTAGCACCGATTATTCTCGCCTGACTCCATTGCCGACTGGAACTCGCGCCAGCGTCACCGGGCAGGAGGGGGAATGGTTCCGCTTGGATTATGGGGCGTGGATTCGGGCGTCGGATGTGCGGGTAGTGGCAGGAGCAAGTTTGCCCCGATCGCTAATCCGCAGTGTCCGTGCCCAGCGGATTCCAGGATGGACGGAAATCAGGTTTCCGCTGCAAACCCCCGTTCCCGTCTCGGTGCAACAGGGCGATCGCCAGTTCACCCTCACCCTGCACAACACCACCGCCCAAACCGACACGATTTTATTAAACGACGATCCATTGATCGAACGGCTAGATTGGACTCAACCTGCGCCCGATCGGGTGCAATACACCTTCAACTTGAAAACCAGCCAGCAATGGGGTTACAAGTTGCGCTACGAAGGCACCAGTCTAATTCTGTCGCTGCGTCATCCGCCCATACCCGACGCCTCCGCTCCGCTAGCGGGACTATCGATTCTGCTCGATCCGGGGCATGGCAGCCCAGAAGATTTGGGGGCACGCGGTCCCACGGGCTATCCCGAAAAAGACGTGGTACTGGTGGTATCGAATCTGATTCGCGATCGCCTGATTGAACGAGGAGCCACCGTCTACATGACCCGCGAGGGCGACGCCGATCTGTTTCCGCAGGATCGGGTGACTATAATTAACCAACTGGAACCGACGCTGTCCCTCAGCATCCACTACAACGCGCTGCCGGATAGTGGGGATGCGGTAAACACGGCGGGAATTGGTATGTTTTGGTACAACGCCCAGGCGCACAGTCTATCGGTGTTTTTACACAATTACTTAGTGGAAACCCTCGATCGCCCTTCCTACGGCGTGTTTTGGAATAATTTGGCGCTGACCCGTCCCACCGTTGCCCCAGCCATCTTGCTGGAATTGGGATTCATGATCAACCCCACCGAGTTTGAGTGGATTGTGGATCAGGCGGAGCAGGAGAACCTGGCAGAGGCGATCGCCGCTGGAGTGACAGAATGGGTACAACTGCAAACCCAGCGTCCGTAGTTTCTGTGAGAGTCCACGATCATTTTTATGAACAGTTCGTGAACATGCCTCTACAATAAAGGGAGAGTAAGTACATATACACACCATAGGTAGAGACATGGCGGGTGAGGAGCTTCAGAACTCTAGTTCTCTGTCCGATCGAGAGTTGCAAATTGTCGAACTAGTGTCTGCTGGCTTGACGAACCAGGAAATTGCCGAGAAGTTGGAGATCAGCAAGCGCACGGTGGATAACCACATCAGTAATATTCTCACTAAAACCGCGACTGGGAATCGGGTGGCACTCGTCCGCTGGGCGTTGCAATGGGGTAAGGTGTGTATCAATGATGTCAACTGTTGTACCTTGCCCATCCCGTCTGAAGCAGTAATTCGTCACGATGAAAACGGCTGAAACCCAAGTGTCTCGCTATTCCATTAGTTGTCCAACCTTGCCCCTGGCGGTTTATCGGGAGGTGGCGGCTCACCTGCAACAGGTGGCAGGAGTCACGACAGGATTGTTGACGCAGCGATCGCCCCATTTCAACTACTCCCAGAGCCAAGTTGGGGGGTTGTGGTTAGAGTTTTCCCCCGCCGCCGATTTGCAGGCGCGGCAACGGGTTGACCAGATTTTAAAGTACTATGGCGATCGCTTTGGCAATTGGCAAGAGTTGCAGGAATTTCACTAAATAGACATGGGCATGATTCAAGCACTGAGAGGCACACGCGACATTTTGCCGGAGGAAGTTGCCTATTGGCAATGGATGGAGGCGATCGCCCGCGATCGCTTAAATCGGGCGGCGTTTCGAGAAATTCGTACTCCCATTTTTGAACAAACCGACCTGTTTGAACGGGGGATTGGTGAGGCGACCGACGTGGTGGGCAAGGAAATGTATACCTTTGTCGATCGGGGCGATCGCTCGATCACGCTGCGCCCGGAAAACACCGCTGGCGTTGTCCGTGCCTACATCGAACACAGCCTGTTTGCCCAGGGTGGGGTACAGCGGCTGTGGTATTGCGGTCCGATGTTTCGTTATGAGCGTCCCCAAGCGGGGCGGCAACGGCAATTCCACCAGTTGGGGGCGGAGGTGTTTGGTAGCCGTGATCCCCGTGCCGATGCCGAGGTGATTGCGGTGGCGATCGACCTGCTGCAAACCTTGGGGTTAAAAACCCTGCGATTAAGTGTCAATTCGGTGGGGACATTGAGCGATCGCCAACACTACCGCTCCGCCTTGGTAGATTATTTCACCCAATACCAGGATGAATTGGATGCCGACTCCCGCGATCGCCTCGCCCGCAACCCCTTGCGCATTCTCGACAGCAAAGACGAGCGCACCCAAACGATTAGCCAAGCGGCTCCCAGCATCCTTGACTACCTAGCGGACGATTCCAAGCACCACTTTGAGCAGGTGCAGCAGTACCTCAATGATTTGGGCATTGTCCACACGATTGATCCGCGCTTGGTGCGGGGGCTAGACTACTACACCCACACAGCATTTGAAGTGATTTCCGACGATTTGGGTGCCCAATCCACTGTGTGTGGTGGTGGACGCTATGACGGCTTGGTGGCACAACTGGGTGGTCAAGACACTGCGGCGGTGGGTTGGGCGATGGGGTTAGAGCGGCTGATGATTTTGCTGCAAGGACTGCACTCTACCCCGGCTACCGATCTCGATTTTTATCTGGTCTCTAAGGGCGATCGCGCCGAACCGCAAGCCTTGAAACTGGCTCACCAACTACGGCAACTCGGTTTTTCTGTAGAACTCGACCTCAGCGGTAGCGCCTTTGGCAAACAACTCAAACGTGCCGATCGCAGTGGGGCGATCGCTTGCCTCGTTCTCGGCGACGCCGAAGCCGACCAACAGCAGGTCAACCTCAAGTGGTTAAAAACGGGCACGCAAGAATCGATTGCCCAAAGCGATATTCCAACCCTGGCAGATTCGTGGCGGCAGGAGGTTGGAAGGCAGGGCGGAAGGGTGAAGGCGGAGGATGAGGCTAGGTAACTCTCTTCGTCCTTCATCCGTTAGACTTCATCCCTTTACTGTCGTTAATCTGCGATCGCTCGTTGGCGCACTGGGTGCGATCGGGGTTTCCGCTTGGATGACGAGGACGGCGCAGGGGGCATGGTGCAGGACGTAGTTGCTAACGCTACCAAGCAACACTTCCGTTAAGCCCTTGCGTCCTCGCCGTCCCATGACAATCAGATCGGCTCCCCAGTCGCGGGCGGCTTGGCATAATCCCTGTCCGGCATCGGTCATGCGGTAGTCAAACTGGGTGGCAACTCCACAGCGCTGGGCGGTTTCACAACACCGCTGTAGCAAGGATTGGATTTCCTGAGTCCGCTGCTCGGCATAGATCTGTTGGGATTGGTAGGCTTGGCTAATGATCTGCGACGACAACCCCAATTCTCCAGAGAAAGGGAGGGGGTCTGTGACCACATCACCAATCAGGCAATGAAATAGCAGCAACTGAGCTTGGTTAGATTGGGCAAGTTCCAGGGCTTTTTCAAAGACGGATTGGCTCAAGGGGGAGCGATCGAGCGCTGCCAAAATTTTAGTAAAACTCATAGAATTTCAGCGGGTGGAGGAGGGTGCGATACCCCAAACCTAGCGCAACTTGCGAAATCAAAATTATTTTTGCAACAATACTTCGGGGAGTTTGCCCTAGAGTTAGGGGTAGTGATTGAACACTCCCTATGCCCACTGAAATTGAACGTAAATTCCTAGTTAATGGCGATGCTTGGCGATCGCTGGGGTCAGGCGTAGTCTACCGACAGGGCTATCTGGCGTCAGATAGTCGCCGCTCGGTGCGGGTGCGGGTGGCGGGCGATCGGGGGTTTCTGACGATCAAGGGAGCAACGGTGGGAATTGCCAGAGCGGAGTATGAGTATGCCATTCCCCTTAGCGACGCAGAGGAATTGTTGGAGACTCTGTGCGATCGCCCCCTGATTGAGAAAACCCGCTACAGCTTGACTGTGGAGGGGTTGGTGTGGGAGGTGGATGAGTTTATGGGTGATAACCAGGGGTTGATTGTGGCTGAGGTGGAATTGGAAAGTGCCGATCAACGGATGCCACTGCCCGATTGGATTGGGCAGGAAGTGTCCCACGACCCTCGCTATTTCAATTCCAATTTGGCAAAGCACCCCTTTAGGCAATGGTAGACAAGAAAAAAGGGTTCAGAAACCTGAACCCCTAACTCATTGCATATGACAAACGGAAGCTGGCAGAAACTTACATCAACCCGATCTGAGATAGAATACCTTGACCTGTAACGTACTCAGTGATTAAACCAATTGCAAAACCGAGCATTGCGAGACGACCATTCCAAGTTTCAGCAAACTCAGTGAAGCCAAACTTTCCTTCTTGCTTTTCCATGATTCAGAAAACCTCAAAAATATCAAGTCCGTAAATAAAAGTTAACACAATTGTAAATTGGTTGCAACATTTATCCAGCACCCTAGAAAATCTGTGAAGGTTGGCAGAGGTTATTGGTGCTTGGGTATGCTAACCCCTGCTGAGTTGCCGCTCGATCGCCCATTGTTTACGAATCGCCCATGGTTTACGAACTGTCTGTGAACTGCCTGTAAAACTCTCTATGAACAACCATTGCTTTTTAGTTCGTGTCATTGCCCTGCTAACCCCATGGGTGGGGATGGCTACTCCCATCCATGCCCAAGAGGCGATCGCTCCCCCCAGCCGGGGAATCTGTGCCATGCAGTACTACTCTGGGTTGGCGACAATCGACACCGACGGACAGGTGGTCAGCCTAGAAGACTATTGCCGAGCGTTCCCCTCAGTCGCCCCTGAGACGGCTCCTATCTCGGTAGAAGGAAATAAATTTTGGCAGGCATTCCTAACGGCAGCAAGTCCTGCGGCGCTGGCATTTGCCGAATCTACGGGGCAGCAGGCGGTGATTGACTATGGCATGACCATTTGTCCCTACCTGGACGATGGGGGTTCCCTACCGGAGTTGCGCCAGATTCAATCCAGCCTGCCGATTCCCCCAAGTTTTGATGTTGCTGTCACCGTAGCGGCTATTCACACCAATTGCCCAGAATATCGAGCGGGCATCGGCAGACGGGAATAGGACGAGTGGCTAATTTCGATCGCTGCACCACTATTCAGCCGTCGGCAATAAAACTGTAAACGTAGAGCCTTCCCCGTGTTTGCTTTTCACCGAAATCGAGCCTCCACACCGCAGGAGCAACTGTTGGACGATCGACAACCCCAACCCTACCCCGGCTGCCTCGTCATTGGTGATGGAACGCACTCGATAGAAGCGATCGAAAATGTGGGGGATTTCCGCTGAGTCGATGCCAACCCCCGTGTCACGAAACTCGACTTGAATGTAGTCTCCCTGTGGCTTTGCCCGCACCCAGACCTGCCCTCCTTTCGGTGTAAATTTGATGGCATTGTGGAGGAGATTGATGACAATTTGCCGCAGGGCAGTTTGGCTACAGGCAACTAGGGGCAAGTCTTCTGGCACGGTGTAGGCAAGCATAATCCCCTTTTCTTCGGCGAGGGGTTGGTAGGTACTGACGATGCCAGGAATGACATCAATGAGTCGTAGGGGTTGGATGGGGGTTTGTTCGGCGAAGGTTTCAATTTGCACCAGATCGAGCACGCTGGTGATCAGGGCGCTCTGGCGATCGCACTCGCGGCTGAGCATGTCCATGTAGCGCTGGCGTTGCACTGGCTTGAGCGTGGGAGATCCCAACAGGGACAGTGCCGTTTTCATGGTGGTCAAGGGGGTGCGCAACTCTTGCCCCACATTTTTGAGAAATTCGTCCTTGAGGCGCAGGGCATTGAGCAATTCCTCGTTTTCTAGGCGCAGGGAGGCGGAGGTTTCAGCTTGGCGGCGGTAAAGCGAACCGCTATGCCAAATGTCTTCCTGCCGTTGTACGTGTTTTGTCAAGATCGCCCCAATTAGGGTCGGGTCGGGGGCTTTAGGGGTGACTTCGCCTGCGATCGCCTCCCAGCGACTCAGGGTTGTTTGAGTTGGGCTATCGGTCGGCGAGGGGTGCCCCAACTGAGCGGCCTGCAAAATTCCGCGAAACACTCGCTCAATCGTCTTTGGCGCAAAACTGTAAAGCCCCAAGAGAGGATGCTTGCGTTCAAGCTCCTCCTCGGATGGGGGGAATTTGTTGTTAACCGAATCGGGGGTAACATTGGCATCTAGCTTGGGCGATCGACTGGAACGAGGGCGATGGGCTAGAACTAAACCAGAAAATTCTTCAGACAAAAATCAACAAAAAATATTCTCGCCGAAGCTGACTATCCGCCATCAAAGGCAGATAAACCGTATTGGCATACTCAGCGACTTGATTGACCCCCGACTTCGGCGCGTCAATCAACTCTGTCTCGCCAGATGCGGGGGCTGGAGCGGCATCCATCTCCCCGGTGATGGGGTCATCTTCCTTGCCCGACTCCTCCCGAAATGATTGCAAGATGTAGATTGCTTGCAAGACATTGGCGGATTTGCGGTAGCGCTCGACCTCCGCCATCCACACTTCCCCCCTAGGCATCTTCAGCCATAACGTTGCCGAGATCCGCTGCTCGATCAACATGTCTAAAAATGTCACAAGCATCGCCTTGAAGGTGGTCGGACTGACCTGCAATGGTTGAGGAGGATGTTCAGAACTGAGAGCCAATTCGTAGAGCGAAACGTCTTGTAGACGGGATGAAGTCATAGGGTTAATGAAAATGCTAAGACAGTAGGAACACGCTTATCGGTGACCTACTGAGGAGTCTCACGATCGGGGATGCCCCCGACCCAGTAGTCTGAAATCTAGGAGATTAGGAATATCAGGGTTGCGTTTGAAGAACACTCGGTGTCCCCAATTGAGCCGAGCAACGGGTTTAGTAAGGTGTGGGGAGCAGTTGACACACGGTTATTAACAGAATGTATCTATAACTTCAAAGAATTTCCAGATCTATGTATCTTTTCTCAATGTTTTAGCGATCGCCGCGCACCCTCCTTACCCTTTACTCTCCACCCTTCATCCTTTCCATCAACGCCAATCGCGCTTGTTCCCGATCGTCAAAATGAACTTTTTCCGTCCCCAGAATTTGGTAATCTTCATGTCCTTTTCCGGCAATCAGGACACCATCTCCCGATTGGGCTTGCAGAATGGCAGTGAGGATGGCTTGTGCCCGATCGCCCATTACCAGAGGCTCCACCGTACTGGGAATTCCCTCTACAATATCTTGCAAAATTCGATCGGGGTTTTCGGTGCGGGGGTTGTCGGACGTGACCACGACCCAGTCAGCAAGGTTGGCAGCGATCGCCCCCATTTTGGGACGTTTGGTGCGATCGCGATCGCCGCCACAGCCAAACACACAGATCATCCGTCCCTGAATAAATGGTCTGGCTGCCTTCAATAAATTCTCCAGGCTATCGGGGGTGTGGGCATAATCGACAATCACGCTGATGTCTTGATCCGGCGTCAGTTGCACCCGCTCCATCCGTCCGGGTACTCCGGTGAATTGGGGCAGGGCACGGGCGATCGTTGGCAAGTTCACCCCCAGGTGCAGGGCTGCCCCCGTTGCCGCTAGCAGGTTTTCCAGGTTGAACTGTCCCACGAGTGGAGATTGGAAGGCAATCTCTCCCACGGGCGTGTGCAATCTTCCAGCCACTCCATCGGCTTGGTAGGCGAGGTCACTAGTCCACAAATCAGCGGTGTTGTCATTGACACTGTAGGACCACCGATCGCCCTCCAGACGAGCCAGCAAGCGTTGCCCATATTCGTCATCCTGGTTGACGATCGCTCGACCTGTGAGATATTGCGGCTCAAACAGTAGCGCCTTGGCATTGAAATAGTCGTCTAGATCGCGGTGGTAGTCCAGATGGTCCTGGGTAAGGTTGGTAAACACCGCCACTTCAAAGGGGCAGCCCTGCACCCGACCCTGTGCCAGCGCGTGGGAACTCACCTCCAACACCGCCAACTCGCACCCCGCCTGCGCTGCCTCCGCCAACTGTGCTTGCAATTCCAAGGCAAAGGGTGTGGTGTGGACGGCAACCTGATAATGCCCTGCCCACCGGGCGTAGAGGGTTCCCAGTAATGCCACCGCTCGATTGGCTTGGGCTAGAAAATGCTCAATTAAGTGGGTCGTAGTGGTTTTGCCATTCGTGCCAGTGACGCCGACCAGGCGCAGTTGCTCCGCCGGATAGCCATAGAAGACCGCCGCCGCTTGGGCACACACCGTTGCCATATTCTCAACCGTCAGGACACATACCTCCGCCGAGGGGGGCTGGTTTGCAGCCGCTTGGGGAGAGATCAGGGCGGCGATCGCCCCTGCCGCGATCGCACTCGCCCAAAACTCACCCCCATCCACCCGCGTTCCCGGCATGCCAATGAACACATCCCCAGGCTGGCAGGCATGGGAATTGGTCACTAAGCGCTGCACGTCAGCATCTAGGGCAGGATGGGCGATCGTCGATACATCTGGCAATCCATCGACTGACAACGCCTCTAGCAGTGCTCGTAACTTCATTGATGCCTCCTTAAACCCTAACCACAATTGCTACCAACGGTTTGATTTTAGTACAGCATTAAACGGGTTCGTAATCGGTGAGTACGGATTAGCCAAGCCCAAATATGCTTGCTACGATCAAAGCACCCGTCCTCCCTCCCCCGTCCTCCTATGCTTCCTCTTCCTTCCTATTTTGACCCTGACCGTATTGGTGATGTGTGGCGAGTTCCTTACCAAGAACGGGCTACCCAGCGATCGCCTGGGCAAACACCATGCAATTCCTGGAGCTGCCGAGGATAGGATGCGCACCTGTCTGTTGATGATTGATACTCAGAATACCTTTTGTATTCCTGGGTTTGAGTTGTTTGTGGGAGGGCGCTCTGGCACGGGAGCCGTGGAGGATAACCAGCGATTGTGCGAATTCGTCTATCGCAACTTGGCGAAGATCACAACCATTGCCCCAACCATGGACACCCATACGGCAATGCAGATTTTCCATCCAATTTTTTGGGTGGATCAAGCAGGGGAGCACCCTGCTCCAATGACGATGATTGCCTACGAGGAAGTGCAAGCAGGGAAATGGCGGGTGAATCCGGCGATCGCCCCCAGTTTGGTTGAAGGCGATGGGGAGCGGCTGCAAACCTTTGCTCTGCACTATGCCAAGCGGCTCAGTGCCGATGGCAAATATCCGTTAACGATCTGGCCCTATCACTCTATGCTGGGCGGCATTGGGCATGCACTAGTTTCGGCGGTTGAGGAAGCCTGTTTTTTCCATGCGATCGCCCGCAATAGCCAAACTCGCTTTGAGCTCAAGGGCGGCAATCCCCTGACTGAAAACTACTCCGTGCTGCGTCCAGAAGTCTTGGAAGATGGGGAGGGCAGGGCGATCGCTCAGAAAAATGCCCCCTTAATTGAAACCTTACTGAAATTCGATCGGCTGATCATTGCTGGACAAGCCAAGAGCCACTGCGTCGCCTGGACAATCGACGATTTATTAACCGAAATCCAAGCATACGACGCCACCCTTGCCCACAAGGTTTATTTGCTGGAAGACTGCACCTCTCCAGTCGTCGTTCCCGGAGTAGTAGATTTCACCGAGGCTGCCGATGCCGCCTTTGAACGCTTTGCCAACGCCGGAATGAGAATTGTGAAATCTACGGACACAGGAATTTTGGAGTAAACGCAATTACCAATTAGCTATCCCAATTAGCTATCCCACTCTGATTTTCCCCCTTCCCTCTCCTCCCACGCCAACACCAGCAGGGCATTGACGATCGCCGCTGCCACCGCCGACCCTCCCTTGCGTCCCTCAACGCGGATTTGGGGAACGGGGAGCGGAGCGAGTGCAGCTTTTGCCTCTACCACGGAGACAAAGCCGACGGGGGCACCGATGATCAGGGTGGGGCGATCGGAGGTGGATGGGAGGCGATCGCAGAGAGCCAGCAGCGCAGTCGGTGCATTTCCAATCACATAGATGGCATTGGGATGCTCCTCGTAGCAACGCACCATGCCTGTTTCGCTCAGGGTTTTGCCGGGGGTAGGCACTTGCCGCTCGATCGCGGCAATCGTTGGATTGTGGAAGGTTTTGTCTACCATTGTTTGGATGCCCTGCTTTACCATGCCGACATCGGTGATGATCGGCGTGCGATCGCGCAGGGCAGTGATGGCAGTGGCGATTGCCCCTTCGCTAAACCGCAGGAGGTGTTGAAACTCAAAATCCGCCGTGCTATGGATCACCCGTCGGACGATCGCGTATTCCGCTGGGCTAAAGCGGTGGTTGCCGATCTCGCGATCGATGATGGCAAAGCTCTCTTCGACGATCGGGTGATTGAGTCCCATGTTAGAAGTCCAACACTGCCCACGTTGGCTCGCGGTAGTAGCGGGTCATGTCGTCAAATTTGCGCAACTCGGCATGGTGAATGGCAAACCCCTTACTATCTACCGCTAGCCATTGGTCGTTGATCTCAGTTAGCGCGGTGCTGAGGGAGTTTCGTTCGGTTTCCGCCATTGCTTCACCAAAATAGCCCAGGGTGATGTGGGCGGTGAAATGGTATTGCTGATCAATTCCCAAACCAATTAGTGTTGGGTTTTGGTAGATGGCTCGTCGCAGATGGAGAATTCGATTGTAGGACTCCTCATCCTTGGGTGCCAAACACACGCCCAATGCCCGTGGCATGACGATCAAGCCCAACACTTGCCAATGGGCGGGGTAGCCCTTCTCCACCTGGGGACGGCACTGCTCAAAGCTAGCTTTCAGGCAAATTTGCAGTTTATCTTGAAAATCAGGTTGTTCATCTGCGTGACGATAGGCGCTATCCCAGATCAAATCCGCCAGCGTCATGTGAAAACTGTCGGGAGGCAGGGGAACCCACTGGTCGATCGATAGGCGATCGGACAACACTTGATAAAGCTCGTGCAACTGCTGGTAACAGGTGGCATTGTCCCCATCCTCCACGCTGGGGGGAGTGATGACGGAATACCCTGGAAACGCCGCCGCCCGATAGCCCCCATTGTGTCGTTGGAATTTAGGAGAGGCTTGGATATGCTGCACCTGAGAGCGGTAGGCTTCGGGTAGGGTCATGCGTGCTACCCGGTTGATATAAACCTGATATGACTCGTCCAATGTCGATCGCCTCGCCTGATAAATGAGCAACGAAACCTTGGGGATCACTCCTTACTGTAGCGACATTTTAATCGCTTCGCAGAGTCTAAACCAGATTGATACAATTGCAGCCGCGGTTGAGCCGTGTACTGGTTAACCTGCCTGTTCTAACTCCAATCCTCCCGCTGACTGCCCCGCCCTCGATACACCTGGTTGAGTTGGTGAATCTGGCGGGTTTTGGTAAATAATTCTTCCTCCGTCAATTGCCACTGCTGCAAAATCGTCTCCAAATCTGTTTGGATGTCTCTGGCTCCCGGAAACCCCCGATAGCGAATCCGCAATCGCGCCAACTCTGCCAGGTTGTAGTCCGTTGCTTCACTGTTGATTAATGAGCTGACAATTTGGCGATCGCCGCTGTAGAGCGGATGTTGCTGATCTTCTTGAGAGGCGTCGGGCATGACGGTACGGCAGGATAAATTGATTTCGTGATCTTAACGGCTATGGATGCTAAATGGACAGACTCCCAGCTTCTAAAGAAGCTGGGAGTCTAGGGAGTCAATGGAATTCCTAGAAAATGGTTTGGCACCAATGCCTATTACTTTAAATGTCGATGAATTAAAGCCTCTAGCTCGTCTAGCATATAGGGCTTGCTCAAGTAATCGGTAAAGCCAGCGTTGAGGAGTCGTTTGCGCTCATTGACTCCCACCAACGCCGTCACAGCAATCACAGGAATTGATTGAGTGGATGGGTCTTGCCTGAGGTGGGTGAGGAACCCAATCCCATCTAAACTGGGCATGAGGATATCAAGCAAAATCAGATTTGGCTGGCACTCTTTGACCAACCGTAGGGCAGCTCGACTATCTGTTTCGCCCAAATAATTGCAACCAAAGGTTTCTAGGGCGTAGCTGAGCAATAGTAAATTATCGCTGTTGTCTTCAACCACCAAAATCAGAGGTTGTGGAATATCGGATTGTTGCGCAAAAATGAAAGTTGTGGTGCCGATTTCATTGCTGCTCCAAAAATTGCCATGCAGGGTATTGGGTCTCATACCGATGAGGCAGTTCCACAAGAGCACTCCTGTTGTGGAAATTGGCTCGGATAGTACAGCAAACTGAAGACTCTGTGCAAAGCCGGACGCAGAGAGTAATACAGTTAGATTTTAGTGACGACGGAATTAATACTGATTGTAGACATAAAACTCTAGAAATTTAAGATTTTTTTTAAGAATCCTCACAAAAGTGAACGCTTGTTGCGTAAATTGTTTTGCTCAACCCTGGCTCTAGAATATAACCCTATGGGCTTAATCCGGGTAGAAACGTGCTAGCAGCTGTTTTGTATGGCAAGGAAGATCTGCGACTAGAGCAGGTGACCCCTCCCCTCCCTGGGGTTGGAGAGGTGGTGATTCGAGTGGGCGCAGCCACGACCTGTGGAACCGATCTAAAAGTCTGGCGCCGGGGGGGCATGCCAAAATGCTCAAACCTCCAACTCTGTTTGGACACGAGGTGGCTGGCAAAATTGTGGCGATCGGCACCGGAGTCACAGGGTGGCATGTGGGCGATCGCGTGGTTGCCAACAACTCTGCCCCCTGTGGGCAGTGTTTTTTCTGCCAAAAGCAAGAATTCTCCCTGTGTACCGATCTGAGTTTTAATAATGGCACCTACGCCGAATACCTGAGCGTGCCAGCCGCGATCGTCGAGCACAACTTGCTCGCCATCCCCGATCACCTCTGCGATGAGCTAGCGGCGATCACCGAGCCTCTCGCCTGTGTCATGCATGGCACTGCCCGTTCCAACATTCAACCCGGCGATCGGGTGGTGATCTTGGGAGACGGAGCGATCGGGCTAATGTTTGTGGGGGCGATCGCAGCGACGGGGGGTTGTGAAATAACGCTGGTCGGGGGAAATCACCAGCGGTTACACATCGCCGAGCAATTGGGCGTGACCCGCACATTCAACTATCGCCAAGTAGAGGATGTACCCCAGTTGGTGCGATCGCTCACCGATGGCTGGGGCGCAGATGTGGTGATCGAGGCAACGGGGGTGCCTGCCGCATGGGAGTTGGCGATCGCCTGTGCCCGTCCGGGGGCAACGGTGAATCTATTTGGGGGCTGTCCACGCGACACTACGATTACCGTCAACACGGAGCAGTTGCATTATGGTGAGTTGACCCTCAAAGGCGTATTTCACAACACGCCGTCCTATGTCCGGGCTGCTCTAGCCCTATTGGCATCCCAGCAGGTGCCGTTTGAGTTGCTGATTAGCGATCGCCGTCCCCTGGTGGAATTGGAGCAGGTGTTTCAGGAAATGCGCGATCGCAAGGTGATCAAGGTTGCCATGATCCCCTAGTCCAATTTGCCCATCCTGACAAATCGCTGATCGCTAGTTACTGCCCTGATCCACCCGATTGACCAAAAAATAAGTCTGCATTTCGCCTTTGCCCTTGATTTCGATGGCACCGCGTTCCTCAAACCGATACTTGTCTTGCAGACGGTGATAGGCATCTAATGTAATTTGGATCTTGCCGGGTAAGCCAGAAGACTCCATGCGACTGGCGGTGTTGACCGTATCACCCCACAGGTCGTAGGAGAATTTTTTGATGCCAATTACCCCCGCGCCAACGGGTCCGGTGTGAATCCCAATGCGCATTTGCAGGGGGTTAAGTTGGGGACAAATATCGGCGAGATCGAGCGTGGCGATCGCCGCTTGCATGTCGAGTGCCATCTCTGCGATCGCCTCTACGTGGTTTGCCCGTGGCATGGGCAACCCCCCACCACCATGTAGGAGTCGCCAATGGTTTTAATTTTTTCGAGATCGTGTTTTTCTGCCAATTGGTCAAAGGTGGAAAAATCGTGTTGAGCAGTTGCACCAATTCCGTTGGCGACAGGTGGGAGGAGAGCGCTGTAAAATCCACAATGTCCCCAATAGCACGGTGACTTCGGCAAAATTGTCTGCGATGATCCGCTGTTCCTGCTTGAGTCGATCGGCGATGACTTGGGCAA
>JAAUSV010000071.1 GCA_012032525.1 Leptolyngbyaceae cyanobacterium SL_7_1 | reverse complement strand
CCCTGCGAGATGTGTGTTGACTGTTTTCTTTATGGATTCGCAGCAGGTGGTGGTGGTGCTCAAAAGAGTCGAATCTGGACAGAAGATGCATTCAGCTTGCTAACCGCTGCTGATACTCTTGACGATCGAACTTTGAATGCCGTCTATGAAAACGGTACGATGCGCTTGAAGAAGGAGAATATCGATGAAGCCAAAGCTTCTAAAGGTTTAAACACCAGCGAGTATATCAAACCGGGTGTTCATTTTCTGGATGTGATCACACTCAAGGATGTGACGGTAGATGAGTTTCGTTACATCATTGGCAACATCCTACTCACCAGTCGCTATGGTGCGGTATCTAGCCGAGTTGGGCGGATGGAAAATCAGATTCTGGGTATCTTTGGTGGCATTGCAGAGTTACCCAGTTCATTAGAGCTAGTGCAAGCCGTTCATGATCAGTTCACAACTGACACTAAATCGCTAGAGCATCCATTGGACAACGGTGAACTGATTGCCACAACTCAAACTGTAATTTCTAGCTGGGTAAATCGTAGAGGTGTTTCCTTGCAGTTATCGAATGAAGAACTTGAAGCAGCGATTGCAGATGTCGATCGCCATTGGTCAGATGCAGAACGGGAGGCATTTCTCAAACGGTTAGACGCATCCTACGAACCGTTCCGGCAGGTGAGTGAAAAGAAAGGCAAAGGCAAAAAGAAAGAAACCGTTGAAGCAGGAAATTAGCTATGTCTGAGCAACTCAGTTTACTGAATGAGACAAAATCCACAACGAAGCCACCTTTCAAAACAGCAAAATTGATTGAATTGTGGTGTGCAGAACCTGTGTTTTTTGCCTCTAGGGAACTCTCTGATACTTACTACACAGAAGGCGCGATCGGCAATTATGCTTTGGCGTATGCTTTTGGCTGGGCGAGATCGCCCTATCGTCTTACTGGACAAGCCACAGGCAAACCTCGCTATGTGGAAGACCTCACGCCTCTAAATCAAAAATGCTACGTGCTTCCAGCTTATTCAACGATTGGGAGTCCGACCTTTCGATTTGAGCGATTTAATGCACTTTCCGATTCCTATTGGTATGCCATGACAAATAATCGAGTGGCAACTGCCCGTGAGGATATCGTGAGAGTGCGGCAGGGCGACAAGCCCAACACCTTTCGCCCCAGTAACTACCCTCAAACCGGGCGGCTGAGGATGATTGAGCGGGGCAACCGATTTCATACTCTGGTGTTTGGCGATCAGGAACTCCCTGAATATATTCGTTTGGGGAAATTCATGAGCAAGGTTCGTGTTGATGTTGTCGATGAACACCCTGTTGTTCTTCTACCGTCTGCCGAATATACGAGTCAAGCCTATTTCAGCACAGCAGATTTGCCTCCAGAAATTAACCTGGTGTCTTTTGATCTAATTTCCATGCCGCCGACTTCACTGGTAAGAAACCTGCGATTTCGATATGAAGCGTGGCAAATTGGCAATTACACTGTCCCAGCTAACTTACAGTTTTGTGGTGGAGCGATTAGCAATGGCGTATGATTCAATCTCGATTCAGCTAGAACCTAAAAGTATTGCAGCCTGTCCCAATCCTCCAACAGTGTTGCAGAACTGTCTTAAGAATGCTTTGCAACATCAAGTTGATGTGTTTGAGGCTGCAAAAGATCACGATATTGTCCTAGATTTAGCCCCCACAGGTACGGGGAAAACTAAGGCGGGCTTATCGGTGCTGCTGCACCAACCCAACAGAAATGCAATCTATATTGCGCCAACAAACGCACTGATTGAGCAGCAAACTGAAGCAGCAAAGCAGTTTATTCAAACAACTAATGGAGAACTTAACCACTACGTTCAACCTGTCTCAGCAAAAGAGATTCGCCAATGGTCAAACGACCGCGTTGGTGTACGAACTGGGGAGAAACTGTACAATCTGATTCGGAATCCAGCTTCAATCTTTTCAGACATCGGACCAAATCATCCCTTGTTATTGGTTACTAATCCTGACATCTTTTATTACGCAACCTTTTTTCGCTATAACCGACTCGATCAGGGCAACGTTGCTTACAGTTTTCTCACCCAGTTCAGCACCATTATTTTTGATGAGTTTCATTTGTATGATGCAAAACAGTTAGTTGGACTGCTGTTTTACTTGGTGTATCTACATGAGTTCGGATTTTTCAAACAGGCTGTAAAAGTCATCTTACTAACGGCAACTCCTGAACCTGCCTGCGAACAAGTCTTCAAAATTTTGGAGTCACAAGGAGTTCGCATTAAGCAAGTTAATGGTGAATCTGGTAAACACCAACATCCTTCTCAAACCGCAGTGGATTTAGAGATTCGTCCACAGCGATCGCGAGATGAGTTTCTGACGGAGATTGCAGATGAAGTTGCACAACGATTTCAGGTAAATTACGGTCAAAATGGAGCCGTCATTCTCGATTCTAAGGATCACATTAATCGGCTGACGGATTATTTAGATGAAAGAGGATTAGCTGGAGAATATGGCAGAATTACGGGTTCAACCCCGCTGAAAGATCGACAATGGGCAGCTCAACAAAGAATTATTTTGGCAACCAGTACCGTTGATGTAGGTTTCAATTTTGAACGCGATCCGGTTTCGTCTCGGCAAAACCTTGATTGGCTAATTTTTTCAGCCCGCGATCGCGCTGCTTTTTGGCAAAGAATTGGGCGAGTGGGAAGAGTGTTGGGTAAGCAGCAAACCAATATTCCTTCAGAGGCGATCGTCTACCTAAAAGAAAAAGCCTGGGAGCAAGATATTACTTCTTTGGACACCACAGGTGGACGAACTACCCTGAAAGAAAAACTGGACAGTTTGAACTGTATGGAGCGTCCTTTTCTTCAAGTTTACTGGCAATCTGAAGCTTTGTTAGAAACGGCTCGTCCGCTGGTGATTCTAGAAGAAGCGCTCAAATCACTATCGCAAGAAAGTCTGATTCCAAAACTGTTTGAAACCCTAAAAACTGTTTTTGGAGGAAAATCAGAATGGAAATATTACCGAAATCGAATGCAAGCATTATTGTTAGCGGAAAAGTTGCAAAATACGCCGATCGTCGCTAAAAATGAAAAACAATGGGATTTTGCTAAAGTCTGGAGTAAAGGGTTTTATTCTACTAGACACTACTTTCTTGAGGCTTTTTTGAAAGCAAAACATCAAGACGATGCAGAAGACCTCAAAGAAAAACGCACGAAGCTAGAGGACTGGGATGAAGCGATCGCTAACCGCAACGATATCGCTGAAGAAATGAAAGCATTTGCTGAAGAATGGTTGAACAGCTACGCTCCAATCTTTCAGTTTCGCTCCAGCTTATTTGAAAATGTTCACATTCGTGATCCTAAAGGTTTGCTATTGGACGTTTCAAATGAAACGGAACTTGATCCGATTCACCTGCTGCGAAATTATGAATTTGCTCAACAGGGCAATATTACCGAAGTCACCGATCGCGCTCAATATTCCTACGAAATCAGTTTTCAGTTAAACTACCAGGGCACAGAGAATGAATTTAAGTATCTCAAGCTGAACCGATTGATTGCACTGCAAAATTGCACAGCACGCCGTACTCAACAAGGGGTAACGGCACCAACGCCGCTTCTTACAGCGCTACAGAAGGAATGGTTAGCAGGTGTGATTACTCCAACAACGATAAATCAAGGAATTATCTTTTATCTGCGTAAGCAAGGAATTGAATCTTATTCAATTACCGTGAAGGGCGATGACTTTTCTAAAAGCTACACATTCTTTACGGGAATCAATGCCATTATGACGGCTGCAATGAACGGTATCAAGATTCGACTGATGGACGAAGAAGAATTTTGGATTGCTTAATAGAAAGGTTTCTCTATGCCCCATAGCCTCATCCTCAACCTCCAACCCCGATCGCCCATCTCCCCCAACTACCTAACTGGCAAACATCTCCATGCCCTATTTCTAACGTTAGTGAGTTCAGTCGATCAAGCCCTGGGCGATCGCCTGCACGAGCAAAAGAGTGAAAAGACATTTACCCTGAGTCCCTTGCAAGTCAGCGATCGCACTCAACGCGGGCATCGATTGCGGTGGGAACACAGTCGCCCGATCGCAGCGGGGACTGCTTGTTGGTGGCGGATTGCTTTGTTAGACGATTCCTTGTTTGGGCATCTCACCCCTCTGTGGCTCAACCTCAATCCGTCCCATCCCTGGCATTTGGGTGCAGCCGATTTACAAATCATCAGTGTGCTTGGAACTCCCCAGTCTACCCAACCGTGGGCAAATTTCAGTTCCTATGCTGAGCTTTATCAACACGCCTCTGACCATACCCGTCAGATCACCTTTGCTTTTTCCACCCCTGCCTCGTTTCGCCAGGGAAAATATGACTCTGCTTTGCCGACCCGTGAGTGTGTCTTTAATAGTTTGTTGAATCGCTGGAATCGCCACAGTGGCATTCCTTTTCCAGAAACCTTGATTGAGTATCTTTTTCCCAGCTTTTTTGATATTCAAACGGAACTGATCCAATACCCCGAAGGTAAATCGGCTGGGTGTGTGGGAACTATCAGCTACCGAATTTTGGGAGATGCGGATGGCACTGCCATTCAGCAACTGAATACGCTGGCAGATTTTGCCCTGTATGCAGGGGTAGGACGGAAGACCCCGATGGGGATGGGCATGGTCAGGCGGTTGAGCAAGTAGCAAATTTCGTTCACAGTTAATTATTTATGAGGTGTATCGATGGATGGAACGGTCATTGTAATTATGGCGGTCGCGTTTGTGCTGGCTTCAATCCCTCAAAAGAAATCGCCACCCAAAACGGTTGAGCAAGAATTGGGCGAAGTGATTGGTAAATATTTGGGTAGTGGGATCAAGATTCAAGTGGAGATCAATGACAAGAAATCTGACAAGGAGTAACTCGTGACTGACTTTGAGTATGTTTCGATCGCTGCCTTAAACCAGTATGCTTATTGTCCCCATCGCTGCTGGCGGATGTTTTGTCTGGGTGAGTTTGTTGATAACCAGTACACGATCGAAGGAACTAGTTTGCACGATCGCGTCCATACAACCGCAGAAGCACAGCGCGAGGAAATTTTGCAGATTCGAGCCGTGTGGCTAAAGTCAGAGCAATATCGCTTAATTGGTAAATCAGACTTGATTGAGGAGACGGATGGTTGCTGGTATCCGGTGGAGTATAAGCGGGGGCATCGGGGTGAATTTGACAACGATGAATTGCAGGTCTGTGCCCAAGCACTGTGTTTGGAAGAGATGACCGGACAACCCGTGAGGTTGGGCTATATCTACTACGCTCAATCCTATCAACGACAACCTGTGGAGATTGCCGCCGAGCTACGCCAACAGACGATCGCCACGATCGCAGCGGTGACTCAACTGTTGAATACAGGGATAATGCCACCTGCGGTATATTCTGCCCGTTGCAAAGGATGCAGTCTCTATGCTCAATGTTTACCAAAAGCAGTAGGCAAAGTAGCTTGTTACCAGGAAGTAAACTAAGGCAGTGAAACAATGGGCACACTTTATATTACGCATGATGACAGTTTTATTGGTAAAACAGATGAACGGTTAACCGTTCGAGCTAACAAGCAAACATTGCTCGATGTCCCTTTAATTAAAGTAGATGGTGTAGTGGTTTTGGGACGAGCAACCATATCCCCCGCTGCTGTGATTGAGTTGTTGGAACGCAAAATTGCCCTAAGTTTTTTGACCTCAATGGGGCGATATTTGGGACGGTTGGAACCAGAATTAACTAAGAATATTTTTGTGCGGTCTGCTCAGTGGAAGGCGTCCCTTGCGGCATCTGCGGAGCAGCACGTGCCGTCTGAGGCAGCGTCGCATTTAGTGCAGGGATTTGTGCGAGGCAAGTTAAAGAATTATCGAATTGCGTTTTTAAGAGCGCAGCGAGAGTTTCCAGAACTGGATTTGCACAAGCCGATCGCCCAGTTGGAGCAGGCGATCGCGCCCATTGATGCGACAACGGAGATTAATTCGTTGCGGGGGTTGGAAGGCAGCGGCAGCGCGGCATATTTTGGCAGGTTTGGTTCTCTGATTCGGGTCGATGGGTTTTGCTTTACGACGCGCAATCGTCGTCCACCGACCGATCCGGTAAATGCGCTGTTGAGTCTGGGCTATGCGCTGTTGCGGCATGATGTGCAAAGTGCGGTGAATTTGGTGGGGTTTGATCCCTATCTGGGCTATTTGCACACGGAACGCTATGGACGACCGTCGTTAGCATTGGATTTGATGGAGGAGTTTCGTCCGCTGGTGGTGGATGCGATCGTATTGAGTGCGATCAATCGCCGTGCCCTTTCTCCTGAGAATTTTGTGACTGAGCCGTTGAGTGGAGCGGTGTCGCTTACTCCAGATGGATTACGCATTTTTCTGCGACTCTATGAGCAAAAGAAGCAGTCTAAGTTTAAGCATCCTGTGTTGCAAACCCAATGTACGTATCAAGAAGCGTTTGAGATCCAGGCGCGATTGTTAGCAAAATACTTGCTGGGTGAGACGGACAAATATCCGCCATTGGTTTTGAAGTAGTTTTAGCTAGGCTTCTTTCTCTATGTATGTTGTTGTCAGCTACGACATCCCTGAAGATAAGCGTCGAACGAAGATTCATAAAATTCTCAAATCCTATGGGCAGTGGATGCAATATAGTGTGTTTGAGTGTGATTTGACTGAAACCCAATATGCGAAGCTGCGATCGCGGTTGAGCAAGTTGATTAAGCCGGAGCAGGACAGTATTCGGTTCTATTTTCTTTGCAAATGTTGTCAGGGAAAGGTGGAACGGATTGGTGGGGAGTTGGTTCGAGATGAGACGGTGTTTTTTGTCTAGTGCGCGGATGGGTAGGTGTTTTTTTGATGCCGTCTTGATGAATGGCTGAAATGGATTCTAGGGCAGGGATTGAAGGATTTGTAGACAAAATCGATCCGCGCAAGTGCTGGAAGGTTTATGGGGAGCGAGGTGGGGGGGTTGGAACAAGTGAATTGTTGGTTGAACGAAGGCTGGAAATGCTACAATCTGGGCAATCCGCGCGATCGTACCTTGAAAACTGTATACAGTAACTGTTTCAGATGCCCGCCGCATCACTCACCACTAAACCCTTTCAGGGATTGAAACTGTTACTTCTTGGCTTGAATAGGCTGCTTAGCAAACATCACTCACCACTAAATGCCACAAGGGTGAACCATCAACAAACGTTGCTTAGCCAAGCGACAAGTGAACTCACAATTCCTGAGAGCGAAGGATCGCTTCAACTACGGCTGTGCCAAACTGAAAACCAGTGCTATCTCCATCAATAATTTCAGTATTATTCATGGCTGCTACCGTAAATTGTTGATTGGGAGAGTAAAACATTTGGGTAGCACTCCCTTGGATAGCCCCAGTATGTCCCACCAATTCAACATCCTCTAAGAACTGGATGAGTTGTAAACCCAGCCCGTAGTTGAGGAAGTCCAGTGGATTTGAACCAGCGTAACGATCCTGCACCATCCGCTCAAAGGTGGTTGGTGCCAGCAACTCCCCATTCGTTAGCGCCTGAATAAAGCGAGACAAATCCGCTGCCGTAGAGACGACCCCGCCATCTCCAAAGCCTCGCGCTGTCGGGGAAAGGGGAGAAACCTCCAACGTATTATCCGTTGAGAAGAAGGTCGTGTATCCTGGCTGAAAACCATCCGGCACCCCTTCCTGGGGAGCATAGAATGAATTGTCCATCCCAAGGGGCTTAAAGATGCGATCTCGAAGCTGACTGGCAAGACTTTCGCCCGTCACGGCTTCTATCACCAATCCCAGCAGCACATAATTGGTGTTGGTGTAGCTAACATCATCTCCAGGTGCAAACGTAGCAGGTTTTCCGTTAGCGTATTCAAGAAACTCCTGGGGGCTACCGCTCCGGGTTGGATTGGTTTCAAGCGACTGGTTGTACTCCCCCAGATATTCAGGAACACCGCTGGTGTGGTTTAACAGGTTTCGCAGTGTGATGGTTTCACTGTTTTCGATCTGACTGCCGACCTCAGGGAGCCATTGGTGGAGGGAGTCGTCTAAGCTGAGTTGCCCTGCTTGCATCAATTGCAGCACAATGGTTGCCACCATGGGCTTAGTCACACTTGCCACATCCAGCGATCGCCTGCTTGCATAGGAGTCTGGTCTTGCAAATTACTGACTCCCCCCGCCCCCGTCCAACTAAAGCCATCTGGGGTGACAATGGCAAGGGTTGTGCCCGGACTGCCCTGCTGACTTGCCCGATCGAGGGCAGTTTGTAAATCCTCAACCAGAGTCGCGTCTCCAAACAGGAAATCCCTGGGGGTTAAATCGTCCACATCCACGCCCTGTAGGACCACTAGCTTTTGCCCTTGGTAGGAAATCCTAGTATTTCCCCTGCTCTCACGAAAGCTGAGTTGGTCAAACGTCACCCCAAGTTCGAGAAATTTAAGCTGGTCAACGCCGATTTGAAAGTCTTTAATTTGGGTGGCACCCAGGGCACCATTGCCAATCTGAAACTGGTCAGCATCACGCCCACCACTCAAATAGTCACCGCCATCGCGATCGACCAGACTATCTTCACCCCGATCGCTCCACAGGCGATCGCGCCCAGTCCCGCCATCTAGGAGATCCCTGCCCTGGTTGCCAACCATCCGATCCCTGCCCGATTGCCCAAACAGCCGATCGTCGCCCGCGCCACCGACCAATACATCCTGTCCAACTCCACCAATCAATTGATCCTGTCCAGCGCCACCGCTGAGTAGATCTCGACCAGTGCCGCCATAGAGATAGTCATCCCCGCTACCGCCTCTGAGAAGATCCCAGCCATCGCTTCCAATCAATGTATCGTTGCCACTCCTATCGAGTGACAAATTTTGTGCGTATTCCTTGGACGGAACCCAAGGGGCTAACTTAGTAGGACCAGGGGCTAAGCCTAAACAATTGACCTCCGCAGCGGTAGAAGACTGGAAAGGGTGAGAACTATTCAGGTCGAAAATCGAGCCAGTAGCTGTATCAGTACTTAGCATACACAGTGTATTTAACTCCAAAAAATGATCAGGGTGCAATCCAAGCACAACCGCAGCAATTCTCAGTATGGCAAAGAGCTGTTCAAGTCCTGGAAATGCCTGTAATGTAAGGATATCTGAGAGAGCCAAGAGAGCCAGAACCGTTGAGTGAGCGGGGGTTGTTTGACACCATAGTCAGTTCTTTTCGCCAGCGACTGTCCTTGCTACCGGACAAACGCACGGGCAAAAACACTCGCTATGGGATGGAAGATGCCGCCCTGAGTGCGTTTAGCGTGTTCTTCACCCAGACTCCTTCATTTCTGGCTTATCAGCGCATGATGGAGGGCAGCAAAGGCAAAAGCAATGCCCAGAGTCTGTTTGGGGTCCATCAAATTCCAAGCGACAACCAGGTCCGAGACTTGTTAGATGCAGTAGCACCTGAGCACGTGTTTCCTGTGTTTGAGGAAATCTTGCAGGGGTTGGAACAGCAGGGGCAGTTAGCGGACTTCCGCTCAGTTGCGGACACCCTGTTGATTGCCATCGATGGGACTGAATACTTCAGTTCGAGCCAAATCCACTGCTCGAGTTGTTCAAGTCGCACGCTGAAGTCAGGGGCAACTCACTACTTCCATAGCGTCATCACACCAGTCATCGTCTGTCCGGGACAGAGCCACGTGATCCCCTTGATACCTGAGTTTATCGTGCCGCAAGATGGGCATGAGAAACAAGATTGTGAGAACGTCGCCGCAAAACGCTGGTTGGCGCAGCATGGACCCCGCTTGAATACCCTAAACGTCACTGTTTTAGGCGACGACCTTTATTGCCGCCAGCCCTTATGCCAGCAGCTTTTAGACCAACAATTGGACTTCATCCTGGTGTGTCGTCCCGAATCTCACACCACGCTCTATGAGCATCTTGCAGGCATTGGTCTGCCAACCGTTACCACAAAGCGGTGGACCGGGAAAGTTGAGGAAACTTATACCTACCGCTATCTCAACTCAGTACCCCTGAGAGATAGCGATGATGCTCTATTGGTGAACTGGTGTGAGGTCACAGTGAGCCATCCTGATGGCAAGATAACTTACAGAAATTCATTTGCCACCAGTCACGATTTGACCGACGGAAACCTAGCAGAAATCGTTCTAGCAGGACGGGCACGCTGGAAGGTCGAAAACGAGAATAACAACACCCTCAAGACCAAGGGCTACAACCTCGAACACAATTTCGGGCACGGCAAGCAGCATCTCTCCGCATTCCTGGCAGCCCTGAACATCTTGTCCCTCCTGTTCCACACCCTGCTAGAGTTGCTTGACCAGAAGTACAAGCTGCTGCGATCTCACTTACCCACCCGCAAGACCTTCTTCGATGATTTGCGGGCATTAACCCGGTACCTGTATTTCGACAGTTGGGATCATCTGCTCACCTTTATGCTGGAAGGTCTAGAGCTAGACATCCCGCACAATACTAGCTGAATTGCCATACTGAGAATTGCTGCGGCGGCGGCGAGGCTTCCCCCGCTGCTTCAATCCAGCGCTATACTCGGACCAGTTGCGGATGTAGTGTTGAGGCTGCATGGCTATTATTCGATCGCTCAGTGTTTTTGTCTTGGGGCTTTTCCTCTGGGGACTGCTCCACTCCCCCACCCCAGCCCAGATTCCCTCCAGCGTCTCTACCCGGATTTCTCGGTTGGAATCGGAGAACTCCATGTTGCGATCGCGCCTCAGCCGCTTAGAGAGTGATGTTGCCCGCTTGGGTCGTGGTGCTGGGGTTGATTTGTCGCCCGCGCCCCTGCCCGCTCCAGCCGGAACAACGGCTGAACCCACCTTTGATCGATTGGCAACTTTGGTCATCGAGTTGCGGGAACGGATTGTGGCATTGGAGCAGCAAGTATTTGGCTCCTAGCCGTGATCTGATCGTGGTCTCAGCCATTCAGATTACAATCACGGCTGGTGCCGTTAATAACAACCCTTGACTCTAGCGTTAGAGGAGAAACCCTGTGGCTCGTCCCATCCGCATTCTCTTACAAACCACCCTGCCACCCACCGATGATGACTGGACAATCAATCGATTTTCCCTACTGCGGGATTACTTAAAATCCCTGACTGACGAGGCGGGCAATCCCCTGTGCACTGTGATTACCCGCGATCGCGATGCCGACGCCGAGGGCAACGATCGCCTGTTGAGCCATCTCGATCGGCAGGAAATTGACCAACTGTGGTTGTTTGCCCTCGACAGCGGCAGTGGCTTGAGTGCCGCCGACTGTGAAGGGATTCGGCGGTTTCATCAGCAGGGGGGCGGCGTCTACACCACCCGCGACCACCAAGACATGGGCATTTCCATGTGTGCCCTGGGCGATCTGGGCAGAGTCCACTACTTCCATAGCCAACAGTACGACCCCGACGCCAGCCGTTGCCAGCCCGATGATGTCTACACCAACACCATCTCCTATCCCAACTACCACTCCGGCAGCAATGGCAATTACCAAACCATCACCCCGAATCGCCCCAGTCCACGCCCTGTTGCAAAAACCCGATGGCGTCATCGAGTTCTTCCCCGCCCATCCCCACGAAGGTGGTGTCGGTGCCCCCGACGACGCCCCCCACATCCGGGTGATTGCCACTGGAACCAGTAAAGTCACCGATCGCCCCTTCAATTTGGTTGTCGTGGGCGAACGCACTCAAGACGATCAGGGCAATACCTTGGGACGCTTTGTTGCCGAATCCACCTTTCACCATCTAGTAGATTACAACTGGGACATCACCACAGGCTGTCCTAGCTTTGTAACAGAGCCACCGGGAGATGGCTACGCCCAGCACCCAGAACGGTTAGAAGACATCAAAACCTATGTCCGCAATCTGGTATTGTGGCTAGAGCCAGGGGGGAAGGATGAAGGGGTGAAGGATGAAGCATGAAGGAGGAGGTTAATTTGGGGTTTAGTGCGCCGGAACTCTCGACGGAGATGTGGGAGGAGCATTTTCGGCGATCGCCCATCAAGCTGGGCATGATGGCATCCGGGAGTGGGAGCAATTTAGAGGCGATCGCCCATGCCATTGCCAACAGTAAACTCAACGCCCAGATTCAAGTGCTGGTCTACAACAACCCCACTGCCAAAGTGGTGGAACGGGCAGACCGACTCGGTATTGCCAAGGTGTTGCTCAACCATCGATCGTTTGCCGACCGAGCGGCATTGGATCAGGCGATCGTCCAAGTCATGCAGCAGCATCAGGTGGAGTGGGTGATTATGGCAGGGTGGATGCGCATCGTTACCCCCGTTTTGATCAGCGCCTTTCCCCAACGGATTCTCAACATTCATCCCAGCTTGCTACCCAGCTTTAAGGGCAGCCATGCGATCGAGCAAGCGATCGCCAGCGGCGTAAAAATCACAGGCTGTACCGTCCACTTAGTCGAACTAGAAGTCGATAGCGGCAAAATCCTCATGCAAGCCGCTGTCCCCGTCCACCCCGACGACACGCTCGACTCCCTGCATCAACGCATCCAACTTCAAGAACACCGCATCTTTCCACTGGCGATCGTCCTTGCCACGCAGTAGACCCTAACTCGCCCAGTTCCTGACGATCACCAACTTAAACTGATTCTCAAACGACAGATCCTGCTGCAACGACCCATAGTGCACTGCACACCACTCTGCTAGCTGCTCGATCGCGGGCACAAACATCTCCTCTGGCACCTGCCAACACGGACTATAGATCCGCTGTCGATAGCTCTCCAACAGCGTTGCCACCGTCTGAGCTACCTGCCACGTTGCCACCACTACCGTGTCCAACTGTGCCCCTTGCTGCTGCAAAATTGGCAACACATCTGCCTCCACTGCCCCGTAGCGCATCTCATACCCATAGGTCAGTAGGATCGATCGCCATTGCTGTTCAAACGCATACAACCCTGGATTGAGGCTGGCTGCCGCTGCATTCGTCGGACGAGTCGACCGTGGCTATAGAGAAACACCCCCGATGGTTTCAGTACCCGCCGAATCTCAGCCAACGCCTGCCGCCACTCCCCTACTAAATGCAAGAGATGCACGGCGATCGCCACATCAAAGACCGATCGGCAAGGCAACGCCGTCACATCGGCTTGTTGCAACGTCAATCGGTGATCAAACCCCGCCACCTTTTGCCGCAACTCCGCCATCATCGCTTCCGAGATATCTACCCCCGTATAGGCAAACCCCCGCCGCACAAACGGCAAGGCAATCCGCCCAGTTCCCACCCCCGGTTCAAAAAACTGCGTCTCCGCCGTAGGATTAACCGCCCGCACCATCCAGTCAGTAATCTGCTCAGACACCTCCGCCGGAATCCCCCGGCTGGCATCATAGCGGCTAGAAACCCGATCAAAGGAAATACTCAACGTTGCTCCTAATGGCTATGGCTACTAAGGATCACGAATTTATTGCTGTGTCATTTTCCTATATAGATTCTGATTTTGCAGATTATTTAATCCACGATCCCAAGGAAAGGCGATCGCCGCTCACCCCCTCCGTCTGCCCAACAAATCCATCACTCGCTGAAAATACTCCATTCCAGATGTATCCGCAACATTGTTGTGTCCGGCAGTGGGGACTAGCCACAGGTGTTTTGGGTCGGGAGCCGCATTGTAGAGCCTCTGGCTCATATCAGCGGGCACTTCCGCATCCGCCGTGCCGTGGATAAACAACACAGGCACCTCCAGTGTGGGAACCTTGCGGAGCGAGTCAAATCGTTGCGTCAAGATCAGATCAATCGGAATCCACCGCAAATTCATTGTCCGATCGACCATCGCCCGAATTGAGGTAAACGAACTTTGGACAATCAGCCCGGCAGCATCGGGGTGTTGGGTTGCCAGTTCGATGGCGATCGCCCCACCCAAGGAATGTCCATAGATAAAAATCTGCTCTGGGGCAACCCGCCGTTGCTCCACTAGATAGTGCCACATGGCTTCAGCATCCTCATACACCGCCGCTTCACTGGGGAAATTGCCCCGACTCTGTCCATAGCCGCGATAGTCCATCAGCAACACCGCCATCCCCATCTGGTGAAAGCGATGGGCGTGGGCGGCATTTGCCCCGATGTTGACTCCGTTGCCGTGCAGGTAAAGCAACACGTTGGCGGGTTCAGTCGAGGCGGGGGCGGGTATCCACCAGCCATGGAGCCGTTCCGCTGGATGGGTGGGCAGGGGCAACCACACCTCTTCGTAGGCAACGCCAAAGTCGGCGGGGGTGGTGTCGATCGCCGCCACCGGGAAGAAAATCATCCGGGTTTGGCGGAGATAGAGAAATAGACAGGCAGCGCTGTAGGCAGCCCCCAATAGTAGCGCTAGGGTGAGGGTAAGCTTCGATAAAACAGAGATCATGGAAATTGTTGGGTTGAGACGTTTATTCAAACCGCTGGCGCTCCCGCGACCACTGTTGAAAACGATACCCTTGAGCCTGGTTGATTAACAACACCGGGGGAGCAGTCCTATCCAATTCTGCGATCGCCAGGATGGGCGCTGAGCCATCGTCCGCCCCATAGATAATCTCCCCTGCGGTAGAAATAATCAGGGTGCGCTCCGTCGCTCCATCCGGCGTTGCCAACGTCACGATCGCGTCGGGTTGTTGATCTCCGGTGACATCCACCAGTTGCACAGTCCAATTCCCGATCGTCGGTAAGAGAGCTGCCACTGGGTCAAGGGCATCAGTCTCCGCTGGGGTTGTCTCAGGGGTGGCAGCGGGTAGACGGGTTTCCGTTTGTAGTCCAGTCACGATCGACGCCGCTAGCGCGGGTTGCTGCTGGTGCAACTCTGCCAGGGTGAAAGATGCATTGTCTAGCCAGCGCAGTGCCGTAGGCGTGACGGCGAGGGGAGGCAGCGCGGTTGGCTCGATCGCCCCTCCCCTGGCTAGAAGCTCGATCGTCCCCTCGCGGTATTGAACGGCAGTCACCGTGGCATCAAACAGTTGGGATTGGCGATCGCCGTCCACGTCAGCAGTTGCAGTTGGGGGGTGTGGGTCAGCCCCACCAGTTGCCACAGATAAAATCCCCGATCGATGCTGGGGAGGTTGAGGGGACTGGGCGATCGCCGCCACTGTTGTCCATCGTGAAACAGGGCGACCCGCACCCGATACCACTGCTGGTTCTCGGTTTCAGGGGTAGCCGTTGGGGTGAGCCTTTCCCATTGACGCAGATCAGGCTGATCGATTGCCTCCACCATTCCCACAAGACGTGGCGGGTGGGTAGCGGGCAGGGGCAGCGTATTTAAAACGTCCAGCGTGCGTTGCAGGACAGCATTGGTGGCGACCGCTGTTTCCGCCACTCCCGTTTGCTTGAGGTGCTGCCGGAGCCAGGCGATCGCGGCGGCTCGATCGTGGCGATGCCCCACCAAGAGCATGATCCACGCCTGCACCTCCGCTTGATTGGGTGCCACCTTCAAAGCGGCTTGGGTGCGTTGCCCTATTTGTCCAGAGGCATCTTGCAATAGCCGAGACAGATCCTGTCCCTGTTGCAGTGCCGTCTCTAACTCGGTCAAGGCAGGCGACCAGCGTCCGTCGATCAGCAGTGCCAGGATTTTTGGGATGGGTTTTCCCACGATCGCTCCGCCTGTTGGCGCGTGGCTTGGGCATGGAGTTCTACCACCGCCAGTTGGGCTTGGGCACTGGCAGACCACGCCGCCCGTGCCTTCACCCACTGCATCAGCACCAGCGCAGGCGACCACAACCCACTCTGGGCAAGGGCGATCGCCCGCTGGTAGGTGGCATTGTCCAGGGCAGCTTGGCTGAGGGAAATCGGTTGGAGTTGTCGGTCGCTCGTCCCCATCAGTTGGTAGACTTTGAACCCCGGCTCCAACCCGATCGTCTGGTCAACTACTAATTCCGTTGTCCCACCCGCGATCGCGTCTTGCCACGCCGCTGCCTTACCCGCCGGGCTGGTCCACTGGGTCAGCAGATGCAGGCGCGACTGGGTAGGGTCGTAGTAGCCCACCTGCCCAAAGGCGAGTTGGGTATTGCCCTGTTTCCACTGTCCCCCCAGTTGGAACCAGACCAGATTGGCGCTGGGCGACGTACCAACCATGCGATCGACTGATAGCAGGGGCAAAGAGCGTGAAGACCCCAAACTATCGCTGGCATCGCTTTGGAGGGGAGCTAGGACAAATGATTCTTGGGGTCCAGCCACAGCGAGGCGATCGAGCAGTTGCAGCAAGGGTTGACGGGCGGAGGGATAGGGGCGATAGACCCGCAACTCCACCAGATGGGAGCAGGGAGGCACGGAGGGACTGGCAGGCGCGATCGCACTCGCACAGTTGGCATCCGCTGCAAACACCGGAATCAAGAGATCGCTGTGGGCGGTGACAGCGGCAGCATCCACCTCTAGCCCCAGCGGTTCTCCCAAGCTCAACCCCACCTCCGCCGCTCCCTGGCGGATGACCGCTAGCGATCGGGGCGTGTGTCCTGCCGACAGCGAGGAACCCTGCCAACCGGGGAACACCCACCCCAACCCCCGGACTGCGCCGGGATTGAGAATCAGTTGGATGGCTAACCAGCCGCCGCTAGCAACCAACGCCGCCATGGCTGTCCAAAAGCCTGTGAACAGCAACCCCTGCACCACTCCTCGTTGCAGCAACGGTGGCTTGGGAGTAATCAGCACCCGAATGGGATCGCGATCGTCCTCCCAATCCTCCTCAATGGCGATGGCAGGCATCTCCTGGGTGGCAGGCGGTTTAACGGGGGTGGGGTGAACGGGCGATCGCCTGCGCTTGGGGGAAACCAACACCTGCACGCGCACAGCCGGGCGATCGGGGCGGCATCGG
>JAAUSV010000070.1 GCA_012032525.1 Leptolyngbyaceae cyanobacterium SL_7_1 | reverse complement strand
ATCGATCGAAAACCAGTTGTGGGGGTTAATCGACCTGCCACCACATATCACGCCAACCGTGACCAGCTACGATGCCCGCTCGCACCTGCGAGCTTTTGGGGCAGTTGATGTCAATGGAGCTAGTCTTGCGGCACGAGCGGGAAATGCAGAGCTATCGCCATCAGATTCGCTGCATTGAGGAGGCACTCCGCAATGACCTCTCTCGCCAACCCCATCGGATTGAGACAGTACTCGAATACAATCGAGACAAACTGCTCAACCTTGTCAAGGCAGAGGGGGTGGCGATTGCCCTTGGCAGCCAAATCGTTTTGGTGGGGCAAACTCCCGAAAAAAGGCAGGTGCAAGACCTTTTAACCTGGCTGGTGAACCACCGAAAAGAGGTGTATCACACCGACACCTTTACCACAGACTATCCTGCGGCAGAACACTTTCGACACCCCCCCAGTGGTGTGTTGGCAATTTCGATTGTGGGGAAACACACCTCCTATCACATCCTCTGGTTTCGACCAGAACAAAGCTACACCGTGCAGTGGGGAGGCAATCCCAATGAGGCAGCATCGATGACCAGTGATGGAGCTGTTCACCTCTCTCCTAGAAATTCCTTTGAGTTGTGGAAAGAACTGATCCAGGGGCGATCGCTACCCTGGGAACCACTGGAAATCGAAGCTGCTCAGGAGTTGCGCCACAGCCTCCTGATCGCCGCCCTAGAATCGTCCCAAACTGCCCTCCAGGAAGCCGCCTCCCAGTCAGAAAAAGCCAATCGAGTCAAGAGCGAATTTCTTGCCAACATGAGCCACGAGATCCGGACGCCCATGAACGCGATCTTAGGCTTTACCCAACTGCTCGAAACCACGTCGCTAGATGCCGAGCAACGCAGCTACATCCAGTCCATAACCCACGGGGGGGAGAGTCTACTTGCCATCATCAATGACATTCTCGACCTATCGAAGTTGGAAGCCGGGGAGTTAAAACTCAACACCTGTGAGTTTGATTTACGAACCATGGTGGAAAACCTGCTGAGACTCTTTCAACCCCAAGCCGATGCCAAAGCGTTGTCCCTCAAGGCAGCGATCGGACCGGGTATTCCGCAATCCCTGATCGGTCCGCTGAATCGACTACAACAGGTACTCACCAATTTGATTGGCAATGCGATCAAGTTTACCCAGACGGGGGAAGTTGAGCTGCGAGTCGAATGGCAGGACGCTAAGGAGGCAGACTCGTTGGTTAAGTTGCACTTTAGCGTCCAAGATACTGGGATTGGGTTGGCACCCGATGATTGCTCCAGAATTTTTGAACCCTTTACGCAGGTGGAAACTTCCGCCACCCGCCACTATGAAGGCACCGGGTTAGGACTGACCATTTGCCGCAAAATCGTCACCCTGATGGAGGGGGAGATTGGTGTGAGGAGTGTTTTGGGTCAAGGTTCCACGTTTTGGTTTACAGCGCTGTTAGAAAAACCCGCCCTTCCAGCTAAACCCTCACACCCACACGTTAGTAAGAGTTTTTCGATCGAACCTCCTACCGCTCAAATTTTGGTTGTAGAAGACACTCCACTCAACCAAATGCTGATGATGCGGATGCTCCAAGCCTTGGGCTATCAAGCAGACGCTGTCAGTGATGGACAAAAAGCGCTCGATCGCCTTGCTGAAAAATCCTACGATATTGTCTTGATGGATTGCCAGATGCCTGTGCTAGACGGCTACGAAGCCACCCGTCAACTGCGCCAACGAGAAGGACAACGTCGGCAAACCATCATCATCGGGGTGACTGCCTATGCCATGGTGGACGATCAAGACAAGTGTATCGCCGCTGGTATGGATGACTATCTCAGCAAACCACTGAAGATGAAAGATTTGACCCTGCTTCTAGAGAAATGGTCCCAGGTAGCCCAGAAAGTCCGGAGCTAGGGACGCGATCAGGTGAGACCATTGGTTAATAATGAGAAAAAAATTAACCCAGAGCCATATAAGTCCCCCTTTCTCTGTCCGATTAGATCTCTCTATCAAAAAGTTCCTTTACTTTTTGAATCAATCCCCCTCATAATTTGTATAGAGTTTTAGTGATTCAAAAAAGCTCTCACATAGATTAAAAACTATGTAAAGCTTAAGGGTTTCTTTAGGAACAGGGCTAACACCCCGGTGTAAGGTCTTGTGAGTCCTGAATGGTGGTTTCCTACGGGTGCGTTGCGCCCACAGAACCGTTTACTCAAAAGTTCTAAGAAAATCTGATTCGTGGCGAGGCTTGGATGTGGTGGCTCAGTTTTTAGCACAGTCATTTTGGTTGGTGCCAATTTATCCTTTGATTGGCGTGTCGTTTTCTCTCCTGTGGTCGCCGGGAATGATTCGTCGGACAGGACCCCGACCTGCTGGGTATGTAAATTTGTTGATGACCTTCTTTAGCTTGTTGCATGGTCTGATAGCATTCCCAGCCGTGTGGCAACAACCAGCTAATTACATTGAAATTCCCTGGTTGCAGGTGGCAGGGTTAGACTTGACCCTCTCATTGGAGATTTCCGCCCTAACGGTTGGGGCAACCACCCTGATTACTGGGCTAAATTTTTTAGCGCAAATCTACGCGATCGGCTACTTAGAAATGGACTGGGGTTGGTCCCGCTTCTTTTCCCTACTGGCACTATTTGAGGCGGGGATGTGCGCCCTCGTCATCTGCAACTCCCTGTTCTTTAGCTACATTTTGCTAGAGATCTTGACACTGGGAACCTATTTGCTGATCGGGTTTTGGCTCAACCAATCCTTGGTGGTCACGGGGGCACGGGATGCCTTCTTGACCAAACGAGTCGGTGATCTGTTTCTGCTGATGGGGGTGTTGGCACTCTATCCCCTGGCTGGAACCTGGAATTTTAATGAATTAGCCGCCTGGGCAGCCACCGCAGAGGTTAGTCCCACTGTGATGACGCTGATTGGGTTAGCGCTGATTGCGGGTCCGATGGGCAAGTGTGCCCAGTTTCCGCTGCATCTGTGGCTGGATGAGGCGATGGAAGGACCCATTCCCAGCACGATTCTGCGTAACTCGGTCGTAGTCGCTGTGGGTGCTTGGGTGTTGGTTAAGCTAGAGCCAGTATTGGCGCTGTCCTCTGTGCTACTGAATGTGATTATTGCGGTTGGCGCGGCAACTGCGATCGGTGGGACGTTGATCTCGATCGCCCAGATCGATGTCAAACGCTCCCTTTCCTATCTGGTGAGTGCTTACATGGGCTTGATCTTTATCGCGGTGGGCACCCAACAGTTGGAAGCCGCGCTGCTCTTGATCCTTACCCATGCGGTTTCCCAAGGGCTGCTGATTATGGGCACTGGGTCGATTATTTTGAACAATATCACCCAAGATCTGACCCAATTAGGCGGACTGTGGGGTCGGCGTCCGATTTCAGGCTTGTCCTATTTAGTCGGGCTAGCCGGGTTGATTGCCTTGCCGCCATTGGGCGGGTTTTGGGCGCTATTAAAACTGGCGGATGGTGTCTGGGTCTCCCATCCCTGGGTCGTGGCGATTTTGCTGCTGGTGAATACCCTAGCCGCCTTTAGCACCGTGCGCGAGTTTGGATTGATTTTTGCTGGTTCACCCAAGCAGATGACCGTGCGATCGCCCGAAAACTTCTGGCTGATCACCCTCCCTATGACGGTTTTAGTGGGTGTAAATTTGCACCTACCGCTGATTCTGCAATCCCTCTCGCTATTACCCAGTTGGGCAACCCTCAACAAAGACATGGCGTTGCTGTTGTTTTGGTCGAGCGTGGCGGGGTGCAGCATTGGAGCCATTGTGTATGTGGGTCAGAGCATTCCTAAGCCGATCCAACTGCCCTGGAAGAAAATTCAGGAGTTTTTTGCCTACGACCTCTACACGCCCAATCTCTACCGTTCCAGCATTGTCTTTAGTATCGATTGGCTCTCGCGTCTGACGGATTGGTTCGATCGCTACATCGTTGATGGCGTGGTGAATCTGGTGGGCGTGGCATTTTTGGTGGGTGGTGAAACGCTCAAATATGGCAACTCCGGGCAGGGACAGTTTTACGTTTTAACCATTGCGCTTGGATTAGCCGCCATGACGATTTGGATGAGTTGGTCGTTTATCACGCACTTGTTTTAACCTACCCGCCCTACGCCGTTGGTTGAGGAAATATCTATGCTCAGCACATTAATTTGGTTCCCAATCGCCGGGGCACTGGCGATCGGCTTTCTCCCCTCGCTCCCTGTTCAACGCACCAAACTACTGGCATTGGTTGTCAGTGGAATTACTCTAGTCTGGGCGTTGTGGGTCACAGCTCAGTTTGACTTCACCAATCCTGCCTTGCAGTTTCAGGAAAACCTTCCTTGGTTAGATGCCCTGGGATTGGATTATCAACTGGGGATTGACGGACTCTCCTTGCCCTTGTTGGTGTTGGGCAATTTTCTCACTTGGATTGCCATCTACAGCAGCAGCGAAACCACCGATCGCCCGCGCCTGTTCTATCCGCTGGTGCTGTTTGCCAGCGGGGCAGTGACGGGAGCATTTTTGGCGCAGAATCTCCTGTTATTTTTCCTGTTTTATGAAATCGAATTGGTGCCGTTTTACCTGTTGATTTCTGTATGGGGGGGTGAAAAGCGCAGTTACGCCGCCATCAAGTTCCTGCTCTACACCGCCCTGTCTGGAGCCTTGATACTGATTGCCTTTTTAGGGCTGGTTTGGCTGACTGGGGCAACCCACTTTGGCTATGACACCCTAGTTGGGCAGACCTTGCCCATGGGCACTCAGATTATTTTGTTGGGTTTACTGTTGGTAGGGTTTGGTATTAAGATTCCCCTGGTTCCGCTACACACTTGGTTGCCCGACACCTACGTTGCGGCTTCCACACCCGTTGCCATGCTGCTAGGTGGAGTCCTGGCAAAACTGGGAACCTACGGGATTTTCCGCTTTGGCTTGGGTTTGTTCCCAGAAGCGTGGGCAAATTTGGCGCCAGCACTCGCCACGTGGGGAACCGTCAGCGTATTGTATGGCGCGATCGTGGCGATCGCCCAAAAGGACATCAAGCGCATGGTTGCCTACAGCTCGATCGGGCATATGGGCTACGTCCTCCTGGGGGGAGCGGCAATGACCAGCCTGAGTTTGGTTGGTTCGGTTTCCCAAATGGTGGCGCACGGCTTAATTTTGGCGTTGTTGTTCCATTTAGTTGGGGTTGTAGAAACCAAGGTTGGCACCCGCGAGCTGGATGTGCTAAACGGATTGATGAATCCGATCCGAGGATTACCGCTGATCAGTGCACTGCTGGTGCTGGGCAGCATGGCAAGTGCCGGGATTCCGGGATTGGTAGGATTTGTCGCTGAATTCTTGATTTTCCAGGGTAGCTACGCGGTGTTTCCCCTGCAAACCTTGCTCTGTGTGGTGGGAACGGGACTGACCGCCGTATATTTTGTGATTTTGCTAAATCGGACTTGCTTTGGCAAATTGGACAATGCGATCGCCTATTTTCCCAAGGTCGAATGGCGCGATCGGGTTCCAGCCCTGATTTTGATGGCTCTGATTGTCTTTTTGGGAGTCCAACCCAACTGGTTAGTGCACTGGAGTGAATCCACTGCCACCCACCTGATTGCCGCCATTTCCACCGCAGGCGATCCGTTAGTTGCCACAACAGCCGTTCCCCCGCAATCGCCACCAACCATTAGTCACTAGCCCTATTCCCTCTACCCATGACACAAACTATCTCTCCCCCCAGCCAAACCCTCCCCCCCTCTACCCACGAATTTGCCGAGATTATCCATCGATTAGAGGCGGGCGGTTCGATGTTGCCCGACACCCCTGAAAATCTGATGCAGATCATCGGCATCTACAAAGCCTACGCCGTGCCGATGGATTTCTACTGGCGCGATCTACTCTACATTGCCGAACGGGTGTTCCTCAATCCCCTGCCTGCCTTCAAATATTTCCTGCCCCAGGAATATTTAGATTTGCCCAATCACTATGCAGGGGATGGTGCCGATCTACGAGTTTGGCGGGGTCGGGCAACCGCCCATCCTGAACTATTGGAGTTTATGGAAAAAGGGGAGATGAATCGGCGGATGCCCAAGCTGTTGCATCACCTCTGGCACGATCGCATCAACATGGAATTTGCTGAAGAATGTATGCGTTCTATGCTGTGGCACGGGCGCGACATGGGCTGGGGCAAGTTTGACGCTTATCTAGACTCGGAGGAATACAAAACCAACGCCGATCGCGCCATCCGTGCCTATTTCAAGGGCAACCCCGCTATGTTGGGATTGTATGCCCTGTTTCCAGAGATGTTTCTTGAACAAGTGCGGGAGATGTCCTACTACTCCAACCTGGGACTGTTTTGGGAAGTGATGGCTCCGGTGTTTTTTGAAATGTCCGATCGCTACGATGAGGGCAGCATGACCACCGTGCCAGAAGCCATGGATTTTTTGGTGAATGGCATCTTTGCGATCGCCGGTCGCCCCATCTACCACCATGTCTATGTTGGCGATGAATGCTACGAAATTATTCCCAAGTCTAAGGGTTTTACCTGGCTCTACGAAGCAGCGCTGCCCTACGTAGAAGCCGTGTTCTACCGGACTTCGCCCTTTCGGGGAACTAAATCCTACAACGCACAGGCAAAACAGGTGCCAGACGACCAAAAAGACTTCCACTATGGCATCCTCTACGCCGATGTCTTTCCGGTGGGAACCGCAGGCATTCCTCCCACCCTGCTGATGCAAGACATGCTACATTTCCTCCCGCCCTACTTGGTGGACTATTACAAACAACGCTGTCGGGGCGAAGATGACATGCTGATCCAGTTGGGCATTACGTTTCAACGATCGATGTACAATGTTACCTCCGCTGTCATTCAAGCCCTGCGCACTGCTTTGCTCTACCCACTGGATGACCCCAATCCCCGCCACCTGATGGCAAATCGTCGCTTTTTTGAAGCCCAGCTCGATCGCTTTAAACGCCCAGAAGCGCGGCTAAGAGATGTGCAACGCCAAGAGTACCGATGATAGTGGGGGCACGGCATGCTGTGCCCCTACCAGCCAATTATTCTATTCAGCCAACCCTCAACCACACTCCTATGCCAGACATCGTAGACATTGCCGTTGGAGCAGACAATTTCAAAACCCTAGTAACAGCAGTACAAGCCGCAGGATTGGTGGAAACCTTAAAAAGTCCTGGACCATTTACCGTCTTTGCTCCCACTGATGAAGCCTTTGCCAAATTGCCTGCGGGAACCATCCAAACCCTGGTACAAAACATTCCCCAGCTCACCCGCATCCTCACCTACCATGTGGTGGCAGGCAAGCTCACCCAAGCAGAACTCGCAAAATTGGGCGTCGTCACCTCGATCGAAGGATCGCCGATTCCGATCGACACCACGGAAGGCTTTGAAGTGAAAAATGCCACGGTGGTTGCTGCCGAATATCGAAGCGGACAATTGGCATGATTCATGTGCTCGATCGGGTAATTCTTATGGGCTAATCAGGAGCACTGTTGGTCTTTAACCGTGCAGAGAGCGGAGCCGGAGACGGCATCGCTGGGGTCGGTTGGAACAGGTGGCTATAGTGGGGATTGAGCAACACTGGTTCGTTAGGAGTTGCGGAAGGAGCGATCGCACCCCTTTCCCCGGTTGCTTGTGGCTCTTGGGTAGGGTGCAACTCCAGGGCAGTTTCGATCGTAGTCAGGGTCTCCGCCATTTGGGTTTGCTGTTGCAATTGCTCGGTGTAGGAAACCAGATTGCTCAAACCATCCAGTAGTTGGCGAATGTTGTATCGTAGCTCCGGATCGCCCGTCAACTCATCGAGGTCGGCAGTGATTTTTTGGGCGTTTTGAAAGGTTGCCCGCGCCGACTCCAGCGTTTGTTGGAGCAAGAGAATATTTTCAGAGTTACCCAGAGACTCCGACAGATTCAGCAGATTTTGCGATGCTGCTGCCGCATTGGCAGACGCAGTCGCGGCATTGCTGGAAAGGGTGCCCAAACTTTGAATGAATTCGCCATCCTGTACCACCGGGGCAAAGCCTGCTGCTAAATTGCGAATTTCGATGGTTGTGGCGTTGATATTACCGAGGGTGGCGCTGAGATCGTCGCGGTTTTCGTCTAGTAATGTGTTGATCTGAGCTGCTGTCAAGCCAAACTGATCCGCCGTGCGCCCGATCGCCAAGGTGGTGGCAGAGGCAGACCCCGTCAGAGTGGTAAGCTCTCGCTCCAAGCTACTCGACAATTGGGTGACTTCGCGGCTGAGAACGGCAACCCCCGCGGCTGCATCCGAGGTGTTGCGAGCCACCGATCGCAACTCATTGAAAAACTCTTCATTGCCAAATAAATCTGCCAAGGAAATGGTGGCGCGAATCAGTTCGTTAAAACTTACCCCTACTTGTCCTTGCAAGCGATCGCCATCACAGACAATTCCTTTCCCTGGGCAATCGGTCGCTAGTGGGTTGGTGGCTACCTCGGTGGGGGTTGCCTGCATTTCGTCTAGCGGCAAAATGTCGATTGAGGTCTCCCCAATCAACCCCGACTGGTTTACCAAAATAATCGCATCGCGGGGAATGGTCAGGGTGGCTGGGGTGACTTGCATCTCCACATCCACACTGGCAGGGCTGGGAATAATTCGGGTGACTTCGCCGACGGCAACACCGCGATAGCGAACGGGTGCTCCCGACTGCATGCCCTCGACTCGGATGAAGTTAGCCGTAAATCGGTAGCTGCGACTGCCAGGATTAAATCCCCGCAGCCACAGGAGTATTAGCCCAAATAACCCGACTCCCAACAAAACCAGCAAGCCGACAGAGCCTTCTCGAATCGTTCGCGATCGCATGGCATCTCCTCACAACAACAGGGCTACTCGATGACCTGAATGGGTCCGTGAATGCTTCCAGTCCGAAACTGCTGCACCAACTGATTATCAGTCGAGTCCAGCTCATCCACGGTTCCTTCCCACTGCACTTTGCCGTGGTAAAGCAAAATAATCCGATCGGCAGTTCGGCGGATCGTGCTGTCTTGGTGAGTGACGATCACATAACTGGTGCATCCTCCTTGACTATTTTGCAGTTGCCGAATCAAATCTTCAACTACGGTGGAGGCGATCGGGTCTAAGCCAGCGGTGGGTTCGTCGTACAAAATCACCTCCGGGTTGCCAGCCGGATCTTCTGGATTTTCCATAATGGCACGAGCAAGGCTGACTCGTTTGCGCATCCCGCCGGAAAGCTGCGCAGGGTAGCGATCGCTGATTCCAGTCAGCCCAACCATCTCCAACTTGCGTTCCACCAATTCTCGAATTTTTGTTGCTGGCAAGTTGGAGTGCTGATAGAGCAGAAACCCCACATTCTCATCCACCGTTAGCGAGTCAAACAGAGCCGCGTTTTGAAACACCATGCCAATGCCGATCGGGTCCTTACTGTCTTCGGCTAACCCCGTTCGCCGTTGCCCACCAATGTAAACCTCCCCCGCATCAGGAACCAACAGTCCTGCCATAATTCGCAACACAGTTGATTTACCAGTCCCCGATGGACCAATCACTGCCACCGCCTCACCCCGGTGGATTTGTAGATCAACGTGATCCAAAATCACCGTACTACCAAATGACTTGCTTACCCCTCTCAATTCAATTAGTGGCTCAGCCATAGACTTGGGATCAACGTCTTGAGGAACAATTTAACTCGAAGTTCACAGTTTAGACCTATCACTCCAGCTTAGGAATGAGAATTAAATAAATCCGGCATTTCCCTGTAGGGGCGAACAGCCGTTCATCCCAACCTAGATATCAATTCTCGACTTTATTTAATCCGCAATCCTTAGATAAAAAATTAAAACTCCATTAAAACCCTAATTTTGAGGTTGCAGGAGGTTCGGGGGTAATTTTGATTTAGACTACCGATCGGTTTACCAAAATTTTCTCAACCCTAACCCAGCTCTCCCGGATTTAACGCGATCGATTTAGAAGACTGTCAAAGTCAAATTTAGACTACTTCGTCGATCAACACCATGAATTCAAGACCAACACCGGGTGTGGAGCATTGTCAGGATGGTGCCCGATTTCCTCTAACCCACGCTAGTCCTCAACGGGCGACGATTGTCTGGTAGAACAAGCTTGCACCCCACCCACCATTACTCCTCGAATTACCACGGCTCGATCAAATAGGATTGCTATTAGTCTGCTATCAACTCTGCCAACCCACGCTGCCCCTTACAATGTCAAACGGTTTTCTAAAACAAGCTCTACAAACCCTGCGACGCGAATCACGCCAACGGGCGTCTACCTCACTGCGGTGGTATAAATGGCTAGCTCCAGGTTTGCTGATCAAGCGTTGGCTATTTATCAGTGCGGCGGGGTTTGTGTTGTTTGGGTTGGGACTCGCCATCTGGTCAAAGATGACACCCGTGTTCTACATCAGTCGATTTTTGGGGACAACGTTAGAAACGATCGCCCGCATCATCCCCAACTACGTCAGCGGTCCACTCGTGGTGCTGTTGGGATTGTTGCTACTCGTCTGGGGTCAAACCCGCAGTCTCGGTGCCATTACCGAAGTGCTGATGCCCGAAGGAGACGAGGAATTAATCGATCGCCTGATGACCCACCGCCGACTACGACGCGGTCCCAAAATTGTGGCATTGGGCGGTGGAACAGGACTCTCCACCCTCCTGCGGGGCTTAAAAGCCTACAGCGCTAACATTACAGCGATCGTCACTGTGGCAGATGATGGCGGTTCCTCCGGACGGTTGCGGCGGGAGATTGGCGTACTCCCCCCCGGTGATATTCGCAACTGTTTGGCGGCGCTGGCGGACGAGGAAAAATTGCTTACAGAATTATTTCAGTATCGATTTACGGCGGGCGATGGACTGAGTGGGCATAGCTTTGGCAATCTTTTTCTTACCGTAATGACGGATGTGACGGGGGATCTGGAACGGGCGATCGCGCTATTTCCAAAGTGTTGGCGGTGCGGGGGCAAGTATTGCCTGCCACCCTCAGCGATATGCGGCTGTGGGCAGAGCTAGCGGACGGACGCCACATCGAAGGTGAATCCAACATCACCCATGCTGAGGGAAAAATTGTCAAAATTGGCTGTACCCCCTCCCATCCTCCCGCCCTCCCCCGCGCCCTACGAGCGATCCACGAAGCAGACTACATCATTATGGGACCCGGCTCCCTCTACACCAGTGTGATCCCCAATCTGTTGGTGCCAGAGATTGCCGAGGCGATCGCCCGCCGCACCGATATTCCCCGCATCTATGTGTGCAACATCATGACCCAACTAGGGGAAACCGAGGGCTATACAGTTGCCGATCACATTCGGGCGATCGATGCCGCTGCTGGGCAACCCCTATTCGATGCTGTGTTGATTCAAAAAAAATCACCCTCAGCGCAAGCCCTGATTCGCTACGCCCAGGAAAGCTCCCATCCTGTCTATTTCGATCGCGAAGCGGTGAAACAACTGGGGCGGCGGATTGTGATTGCCAACGTGATGGATGAAGACGAGCAAACGGGGTTGCTACGGCACAACTCAGTGCGTCTAGCCCGAACCCTGGTGCGTTGGTATAGCCGTTCTGAGGAGGCGTCTTAGAAGTGGCTTACGGCAAAACAGCTTCAACTCGTTGACGAATCGCAGTCAGGTTCATCGCTAGATTGTGCTGAAGACAACGCTCGATCAAGCCGATCGGCATGGTGCGGGGCGGCAATACCTGGATGGTGTAGCGCAGTTCCGTTAGGGGGTGCTCGCTTGCCCCCACCGGAACCAGTTGCCAACTGCCGGTAAATTCTCGAAAATCGCCTTCCACCATTTGGAAGGTTAACCGATGGGGAAACTGTTCGACCATATCCAGCACGACTCGTGCGCAGAACTTAAACTTGAGGAAGGAGTGCGCTCCCACCTGTTCTAGGCGAACCCCACCGTGGGGATGGCTAATCTGACGACTCTGAGTCAAGTTGGGAATGAACTCTGCCAGGTGATTATAATCCGTTAACACCTGCCAAACCGTTTCCATTGCAGCGGGGATTTGGATGTTAGCAGAAATCTGGCGGTGACGACCCTCCGGTCGCGCCGTGGTCACTTCCACCTCTCCCAGCCTCATTACCATCGCCGATGGGGCGAGGGAGGGATTAAATTCGGGATTAGAGGGTTGCATAGATTCTAAATTCATAGCTCTAGCTTACAAGTCAAGGTCTGTTGAGACTAGTGGAATGGGACAGATCAACAAGCGGTTTATCTGATGGAAACCATTGCAGAGCGCCATGGTTGGAGGAAGGTTGGGGTAGACTGGGCGATCGAGCCGTCCTATGGCTCCTTGTAAAATAGTACTCCTACTAAGCATTCATGCCTAGGGTGCCCAAACCGTATAAATCACTCTATCTGAATGAAGCTTCATGATTCAACCCAGTAAATCCACACGAAGAACGATTTAGATCTCCACTTTTCGTCAGGATCGTGAATTAAATCACTCCGACATTTCCCTATATGGGCGAACGGCTGTTCGCCCCAACCTAGCCGTTAATTCTCGATTCTACTTAATCCGCAATCCTAAAAATTCACTGATCTGCGAAGCGGGGGAATTTTGCATTCGCCATTCATTTAGCCTGTTATAGTACAAAGCTATTAGAATGGGTCAGTTGTTTTTACGGAAATCGCTCGATCGCCTAGAAGAAGGGTTTGAGTGAATGCCATAGTCTTAATTAAGCAAATGCTGGCTATACATTACCCAGTTCAACCATCAAGCCATATCCGTGATTTCCCCATACTTTCAATGTTGATTTGACCCGATCGCCTCCTAGCCCGTGTTAGTCCCTCGGTGATTTGCATTGCTTCCCGCGCCTCCGCTAGCTATTTATTTAAGTGATGATTATGGCTTTCCCCCCGACTTCGCTGCGTTCGTTATGTCCCATTGGCACGGTTAAAGGACCGGGCGAAACCGGAAATCAATACGTGTTCATCACCGCCGACAATCGCCATGTCCGTATTGGTGAATTTGTCTACTATGAAGTGCAGTCGGAGGAAGCAGCAGCCGAACCACTGCAAATTTTGGGAAAAATTTCGGCTCGCTGTCTGATTGATCATTTGCCCGATCGGATTTTTGCCGACACCCAGATCAGCCCGGAGCGATCGCTGCGTTGGTGGGGTTTGTCCATCCCAACCCTGAAATTTATGAGATTACGGTAGATGTGATCGGTTACTTTCACCCATCACTGGGGTTCATGAACCCCGCAAAGCTGCCCGATCCCGGTGCCAAGGTCTATCTTGCCAGCGATGAGGGCTTGAAAGTTGTTCTCAACAAAAAGCCCGTTGGAGCCGTAGGATCTGCCCATATTGGGTCGCTGCTATTGCGGGAAGCCGGAGCAGTGCCGATTGTCCTAGACGTGAAAGAGCTAGTGAGTACCCACATGGCAATTTTGGCGGGCACTGGGGGCAGGCAAGTCCTACACCGCCGGAGTCTTAATTGAGGAACTGACTGGCACCCCACAATCGCGCCGCCGTGCTGATCTTTGACCCCCACGGAGAATATGGCACGCTAGCAGAAATGCGGGGACATGCTGCCTTTGCCGCTGAGGATGGCTACGCTCCCCAGGTGAAGGTGCTGACACCCGATCAGGTGCGGATTCGGGTGTCGTCGTTGGATTACTACGATATTCTTTCGTTGCTTCCAGAGATGAGCGATCGACAGCAATCGATTCTCAACAAGGGGTTTGCCCGCCTGAAGCAGCATAAGCAGGGCGACTACCGTTGGGGGGTAAACGATCTAATCGCCGCCGTGTATGAGGTCGATCGCACTCAAGACGACGAGGGCAACGAGCGGGCGGGTTCCTCGGCTCCGGCGATCGAGTGGAAGCTAGAGCGATTGGCGCGATCGCCCTATTTCCATGCCTACGACCACCTTGCCCCCAGGGATTTGTTTGAGCCAGGTCAGGTGACGATCATGCAGATGAACCAGGTGAGCCAGGAGGAACAACAGGTGATCTGTGCGGCGGTGCTGAGGCAGGCGACCCATGCGCGGGTGAATACGGAAAAGGGACAGGCTCAACCGGAAGATGAGAACTATCTACCCTACCCTGTGTTTATTTTGCTAGAGGAAGCCCATCGCTTTGCCCCTGCCCACGAACCTTCGCGCTGCAAAATGATCCTGCGCACAATTTTGAGTGAGGGGCGCAAGTTTGGCTTGGGGGTGGGGCTGATTACCCAGCGTCCGGGCAAGTTGGATTCGGATGTGCTGTCCCAATGCATGAGCCAGTTCATCATGCGCATCATCAATCCAGTCGATCAAGACAGCCTGAAATATGGCGTAGAAGCCGCAGGGCGAGACTTGCTCAAGGAACTCCCCGCTTTAACCAAGGGACAAGTGATCATCTCCGGAGCCTGTGTGAATACCCCTGTGCTTTGCCAAGTGCGTCCTCGTCAAACCGTCCACGGGGGTGAAACCTTGGATGCTCCCTCATTGTGGCAAAAGCATTTCCAGACCCATCAAGTGCAAGCGCGGGCGATCGAGCAAGCCCCGTTGACCAGCCGCAGTCGCCCGAAAACGTTTCGGGGGGTGAGTATTGAGTAAGGGGTTAGGGAGAGTGGGATTTGGAGAGGAAGTCGCCGATCAGGTAGAGGGAGCCGCAGAGGATAACGGTGAGGTTGGGGTTGGTTTGGCGGGCGGTGGCGATCGCACTGGTGAGGGCGGCGATCGTATCTTCCTGAACCTCACAGTCTTCTAACTTAGGACAAATCGCTTGAGCAAGATCCGCTAACTCATCAGGATCGGCGGAGATGTGGTCGGGGACAGGGACGAGGTAGAGACGATCGCCCGATCGCAATAGGGTTTGAAAGATTTCGGCGTGGTCTTTGTTTGCCACCATGCCCATGACCCAGCAAATGGGTGGAGTAATTTTGTCGCTGGTGTCGAGGTAGTGGCGCAGCGTCCGTGCACCCGCGGAGTTGTGTGCACCGTCGATTAATAGAGAATAGCCTTGCCACTGAACCCATTGCAATCGAGCTTGCCATTGGGTTTTGGCGATGCCATCGGCGATCGTCTGGTTGTCCAGTTTCCAGCCTTGCTGGTGCAACAGGTGGAGAGCGGCGATCGCCAGTGCAGAGTTTAACCGTTGATGAGCACCCGCTAGGGGTAAGCGATACCGGAATCGCTGTTCGTCGTCGCCATACTCTGCCCAACCGTTGCCCAGATCGAGTGATGGTTGGGGAAATACGGCTGGGCAATCCAATTCCTTCAGGCGGTGTTGGATCACGGCAACGGTTTCATCGGGAAGAGGAGCAAGGACAGCGGGGCGTCCGGGTTTGAGAATCCCGGCTTTCTCGCGGCTGATATCCGCCAGGGTAGGACCGAGGCGTTGCCAGTGTTCGCGGCTGAGGGAAGTGATGATGGTGACGAGGGGGCGATCGCACACATTGGTGGCATCTAGCCGTCCGCCCAGTCCCACCTCGATCACCGCTATATCTACCTGCTGTTGGGCAAAGTAGAGCCACGCCACCGCCGTAATTACTTCAAACTGGGTGGGGGAAGGGTGGTGGGGGTCGATCGCCGCCACGACCTGATTTAACAAGCGATGCAATTCTTCTGAGTCGATCGGCTGTTCGTTTAGACAAATCCGTTCATTCCAACTGACCAAGTGGGGAGAGGTATAGCGCCCAACCCGATAACCTGCATGGGTGAGCACGGCGGACAAGTAGGCACAGACCGACCCTTTGCCATTGCTACCTGCCACATGCACGATCGGGATTGGTTTGTGGGGATTTCCTAAGGCAAATAGGAGGCGCTGAATTCGTTCTAGCCCCAATTCCACGCCAAAATGGCTAAATCGCTGCAAAATTTCGTCAATCTCTGCTTGCACAATGCCTCACTTCAATTGCACTCTTTGATAAGCCATTGATAGACCGATGGCTTGTATTGTAAAAACCCGGTAACATAATGAGTGTCTGGTCGTTTTAGGTGGCGTTACAACAGTGTTTGTTCTTAGCGGCTATGAATATTTTCTAGGATTTCTCCTTTTATGTGGCGTCGTGCCCATTTTGGCGATCGGGGTTTCCTACTTAATTGCGCCTCACCGTCGAGGTGCGGAGCGGCGGTTGACCTATGAGTCGGGCATGGAGCCAATGGGCGGAGCCTGGATTCAGTTCAACATTCGCTACTATATGTTTGCACTGGTTTTTGTGATTTTTGACGTGGAAACGGTGTTTCTTTACCCTTGGGCAGTGGCGTTTAGCCAGTTAGGGCTGTTGGCGTTTCTCGAAGCATTGATTTTCATTGCAATTCTGATTATTGGTCTTGTTTATGCCTGGCGGAAAGGAGCGTTGGAATGGTCATGAATCCTGCCGTTGAAAAAATTATTAACCCGGTTGGACAACCTCAGGTCACTCAGGATTTATCTGAGAATGTCATTTTAACGACCGTGGATGACTTACACAACTGGGCGCGTCTCTCCAGCTTGTGGCCCCTACTCTATGGCACCGCTTGCTGCTTTATTGAGTTTGCGGCGTTGATTGGCTCTCGGTTTGACTTCGATCGCTTTGGTCTAGTTCCCCGTTCCAGTCCCCGTCAAGCCGACTTGATCATCACCGCTGGCACCATCACCATGAAAATGGCTCCAGCTTTGGTGCGGCTCTATGAGCAGATGCCCGATCCCAAATATGTGATCGCCATGGGGGCTTGCACAATCACTGGTGGCATGTTTAGCGTAGACTCACCAACGGCAGTTCGTGGTGTAGACAAGCTGATTCCCGTTGATGTCTACATTCCGGGTTGCCCTCCCCGTCCGGAGGCAATCATTGATGCCATCATCAAACTGCGTAAGAAAATTTCTAACGAGGCATTGGTAGAGCGTAGTGCGTTGGGGCAAACCCACCGTTACTACACCACCGCTCACCAAATGCAGACCGTACCCGATATCCTCACCGGACAATATCTACGAGCAGACAC
>JAAUSV010000069.1 GCA_012032525.1 Leptolyngbyaceae cyanobacterium SL_7_1 | reverse complement strand
AGTTCTGCCGTACGCTTGACAAACTGTACTGCTTCTTAACTTGACACCAATGGCAGGATGCCCACCCCACAAGAGGTTGGAGACATGGGTGTGCCCTGTTGATGGGTAAACAGCCAAGTCTTCGCGAAACCCGATCAAAAACTAAATTGGGTGCGGAGGTTGCCGACAAATACCGTGGGATTACTCTCGAAATTGTTGGCATTCCAGATCGTGTAGAACGATGGAACCAACGCTAGATTATCCGTCAGCGGATAGCGGTAGGATACCTCTAGTTCGTACTGGGTTCCCCCGTCGCCACCCCCAGAGAGCAGGAAGCGCCGCCCTTCTAGATAGTCGTGGGGCACCACAAAGGAGACAACTCCCAACGCCCCCTCCTTAAATAGATCGGGGAATCCTAGCCCAACTTGGAACGACTGTACCCGGATGTTTCCGCCCGATCGATCGGGATCGACCGGATTAATGTCGAGTTCGCCATAGGAATAGCGCCCAAATATGCCAATCCAATCGGCGATCGTCCAATCAAAATTGGCGACAAAGGCATTTGCCCCAGAATCGCGCACTCTGCCGCCAAAGCCATCATCGGCATAGCCGTAGGGCAGCGGTTCACCCACGGCGCTACCAATAAAGCCGTTGTAGGCCTTGAGGCTAGAGCGGGCGTAGATCAAACGAATGGCGAAATCCGATGAAGGCAAATATTCCAGTTGGGCACTGATGGTGTTAGAGCTATTGAAGAAACCACTAGCTGGATTGCTGCTGGTGTTGAAGATCGCTGAGTTGAGGAACTCGGTGTTTTCCGTCATGTAGGCGAGGGTGAGTTCTAGGGGTGGACTGATGCGCCATTGCACCACAGCGCCACTGCCCCGATCGATCGCATTTAGCAACGTGCTTCCACTACAGATTGGGACATTGGTACATGATTTACTTGCACATCCCTAAGGGCGTAGCATTGGGCAACTAGACGGGGGACTAGACCCAAATTTGATCGCGAGTGTTTGATTGCGAATACCGCGCCCCTATCCCTTGACTGCGCTACACTTCAGCTTCTGACTCGCTGCTTTCCCCATCCTCCACCTTGGTCGATCCCCAGCTATCGGGCAGCAGCCAACTGAGCAGGATTGCCGTCAATCCACCCGTCGAGATGCTTGAGCCAAACAGGTTCTGAATCACAGCGGGTTTGTTGGCAAAGATTTCCGGGGCATAAAGCACCCCCAACCCCATCGCCAGCGAGACTGCGATGATGATCGAAGCGCGGCGATCGAGATTGGCAGAAGCCACAATTCTCAGACCCGCCACGGCGATCGAGCCAAACATCACCGTGGTTGCACCGCCCAACACAGGCTGGGGCAGGGCTTGAAACACACCACCGACAACCGGCAACAATCCCAACAGGGCAAAAATGCCTGCCACGAAGAAGCCAACGTAGCGGCTACCAACCCCCGTCATCTGAATTACTCCGTTGTTTTGGCTAAAGGTAGTATTGGGAAAAGTATTCAACACAGCGGCGATCGCAGAATTGACGCCATCCCCCAACACGCCCCCCTTGATCCGCCGAACATAAACGGCACCCGACACTGGCTCTCCAGACACCGCAGATGTTGCTGTTAAATCACCTACGGTTTCGATCGCTGTGAGCACGTAGAGCAGAATAAACGGCAGAAATGCGCCAAAGTCAAAGCTCATGCCATAGCGGAAGGGGATGGGAACTTGCACAATCGGCAACTCCCGCAGCGAACTGAAATCAACAATACCGAGGAAGGCGGAGATCACATAACCAATCGCGAGGGCAATGCGATCGCACCCATCCGCAGAAACCGATTGCGCGACATGGTTAACACCACCACTGCAATCAATACGCCACCACCCAATGCCAAATTTTGCATGCTACCAAAACTACCGTCGTTGCGAGCTAGGGCAGCCGCGCCCCCTGCCAAACTGATGATGCCAGTTCTGATCAACCCTAACCCAATGATCATCACGACTGTCCCTGAGACTACAGGGGTAATAATCCGATTCATCAGGTGTAAAAAGCGGCTCAAGATAATTTCAATGGCAGAACCAAAAAAGCAGACTCCAAAGATCAGAGCCAAGGCTTCTTGAGGGGTTCGTCCTCCCTGTAGGGCAAACGCGCCCACCCCCAAAATCGGACCCAGGAACGCAAAACTGGTGCCCTGTAAACTCAACAACCCTGACCCAACCGGACCAAACTTTCTGCACTGAATAAAGGAACACAACCCCGATGCAAACAGCGACATACTGATGATGTAGCTTGTATCGACTGGGCTTAATCCCAAACTATTGCAAATAATGATTGGTGGAGTAATGATGCCGACAAACGCTGCCAACACGTGTTGCAACGCCACAAAAATTGCTTCACCAACGGGCGGCTTATCGTTTAAGCCATAGAGCAGTTCTGACTTGAGCGACGACTGACCCACATCTGCTGTCGCCTCCGTAGCCACTTGGTTTACCTGCGTCATTGATCCTCCAATCCTAAAATCATGTTCAAACACGGTGGTTGACTGCTGCCTAGAGGTCATGCACTTGGTGCGGCTTCCTAAAAGACTTGAGCGATCCTGTGGGCACGGTACACCACAAGATCACTCGATCGCGTCAATCCTGTCATTGTTAAGCGGAGTTGATATATGAACCAATTTGATCGCTAAAAATCAATCCCAGTCCATCGGTGATGGTTCATTGATAAATTGCAAAAGCCTTATCAATAGAGTGCTTTACAGGAGACCGTATACTGTATACGATGAATCCTGTTGTTAGGATATTAAAAACAAAAGACTCGTAAATACTGTGCTAAGCAACACAATTTGAACTTGGGTTTCGATGTGATTATCGTTAGCTACAACGCGATTTGAGCAATGGCGATCGACCATTGCAGCAGATTCTTTTCGACATTCAGTGGGCAATCATTTGTTAGCTGGCGCGATTGCGATCGCGGATGCGATCGCCCGGTGTGTACATTCCTCTGATGCTTTGTGGGGTGGGCATTCCAGCCATCAATATCCACACCGCGGTATCTGGCAATCAGTTGCAGTTTTTATGGTATTAGGGAGTAAATTCGCATGTTCAAGCATTTGGGGCAAAAACTAGGGCTTTGGGCGTTGGCTTGGGTTCTACTAGTGGCGACATTGATTAGCTATCCCAGCGATGCCAGAGCCGACAAAGCAGTCAAAGCGATTTCTTTGGCTCTAGCGGGCGATTCAGTCACTGTGGTTGCCGTCTATGAAACGACCCCCGCCCTGCAAAAAGGGGTAGCATCCAGTGTGATGAAAACCAACAAATCATTGGTGAAAAAAGCGCCAGGATTTGACAGCCTTGCTGTTTTTCAAAGTGAAGATGGTACGCGCTTTGCTCCCTCCGTTGAGACAATCCTTGAAAAGATTGAACAAGTCATTCCCGCGATTGACTGACAAACGTTTCGTGTGGCAGCTTGGCTAGCTTAAAGGGTTGGGTTAGGCGATTGGTCAACCCCTGAAACCTGCTGCGCTAGTAGGTTGGGTTGAGTGTTAACGAAACCCAACCTACGCGACTAGTAGTCGGGTTTCGCGCTGCTCAACCCGACCTACTGTTGGAAACCGCACTGCAAACTGATTATTCAATCAATTTAAGAAACTGTTTTAACGGACTCCGAAGAGGCGCATCGGCTTGGGGTTGATCCACAGCCCAGCACCGCTCCAAATAATCAACCCGCTGCTCATCCACCAACTCATCCACTAACAGCGCCAGGAGCGATCGCCAGAGAAACCCAACCCCCAACCCCGTCAAAACCGTCGAATCAGGAACCGGTTTGGAGTCAGAAACTAGCTCCAACTGCTTGTAGGATTGCCACCGATCGGCAGCATCAAGGTTGCGATTTAACGAATACATACTGTAGACCTCCTCAATATTCATTGCAGGAGGCACTTCCAAACCTGTCACCACACGCCCTTAGCACTCATGATCAGCACTCATCACCAGTGCTTAGTCCTAGGCGTATGTCCGAATCTTCGTCTGTGCCCTAAGTTACCGTTTGGCAATTAAATTATAACATTTCGGCTGGGCAAGGGTTCTATCTAAAGTAGAGGGAATCCCCTCAGTCCCTCGATCGCGCTCAGGATTACCCCTTATGTCTAAAACAGACGATCTGTTTTACTCTAGCTTGGTTATCGAACACATTGTGCCCAACGGCAAATCCTTTGTCTTTAGACGCTGGAATGCCAAGTTTATTGAGTTGGCAAAACAGCATCCGGGATTTATTCGAGCCGATCGCTGCCCACCTCTACCCTGTGCCGATGGAGTCGTCAAGTGGTACACCATCGTTCACTTTGACACGCCTGCCCACTTAAATACTTGGATTGCATCCGGCGATCGCGAACAAATGCTCAAAACGGGTCAAGCCATCTTCACCTCCTACCGATTCAAATCACTGACGACCGGGTTAGAAGGATGGTTTGCTCGCAATGCGGGAGCAGAGCACGTTGGTTCAGGACCGCCAGCCTGGAAACAGATCCTATCGGTCGTGTTGGCGCTCTACCCCGTCGTCATGCTGCAATCTGCCGTGTTTGCCGCGTTGGGAATCATGCAATCGTGGACAATGGCAAGTTCGATGGTAGTTAATAATTTGATCACCTCAACGCTGCTAACCTTGGTTGTCATGCCACAAGTGTCACGGCTCCTCAACTTTTGGTTGGCCCCAATTCAGCGTCCTGCCTCGTTCAAGATAGAGTTGTTGGGTGCAGGGATTGTGGCGATCGCCCTAGGTGCGATGGTGTGGCTATTTCAACCGCTATAATCCATCCTAAAATGGGAATCGGTTCACTTCTATATTGCCTACTCTAGAGGAGTCTAAGTTGTCCCGATTTACCCAATCGCTCCAACGTAATCAACCCCTTAAAGATCAAGCCTACCAAGCCTTGCGGGCGGCGATCTTATCAGGAGAATTGGTGCCTGGGCAACGCCTCGTGGAGGCACAGTTGGCTAAGCAGTTGCAAGTTAGCCGCACACCCATCCGAGAAGCATTAATCCTATTGCAGCGCGAGTCTCTGCTCACCATTGACTCGGAGAATAGCTTACGAGTCGCCACTTTCTCGATCGAGGATGCGATTCAGCTTTATGCATGTCGTTTGGCATTAGAGCAGGTCTCGATCGCCGGAGCCTGCCAAAACGCCACAGCGACTGAATTGCGCCAGCTACAGCGCGTAGTCAATCAGGCAGATAAACTAGCCGATAGCAAACCCTCGCCTCTGCTAAATTTTCAGCTGTTGGATATCGACTATCAATTTCATCGATTGTTGGCGGAGATGTCTAAAAATTTCTGGTTGTGCACTATGCTCGACCAGGTGTTTGACAAGATGATGTTGTTGCGGATTCAAACGATTCAGCAAAACCAGAAGGTATTAGACATTCGATCGGAACACCGCCTGATCTACGAAGCCGTGACTCAGCAAGACCCCAATGCCGCGATCGACATGCTGAGCAATCATTTAAACGCCGCTCGCGATCGAGTGATTGAAGAGTTGAAGATTTATCAATCTAATCGAATTGCTCCCTGAGCAGGGATGACTTCATCCCTCATGCTTCCTCAACTGGCTTTGTGCGAAATCGCTTTAACGTGCGATCGCTCAATCCTACAATCACAATGTAGAGAATCGGCACCACAAACAGGCTCAGGAAAGTAGCCACAAACATACCGCCAAACACTGCCGTTCCCAACGACTGCCGACTTCCAGCTCCAGCACCCGTTGCTGTGGTTAGGGGGAAAATCCCAATCAGGGTGGAGAAAGCGGTCATCAAAATCGGACGGAGGCGATCGGCGGCGGCTTCCACCGCCGCTTTGGCGATCGGTAAGCCCTCCTGCCGCAGTTGGTTAGCAAATTCCACAATCAGAATGGAGTTTTTACTTGCCAAACCGATCAACATCACCAGACCCACTTGGCAGTAAACGTCATTCACCAAGCCCCGTGCCTGCTGTGCCAACAATGCTCCTAGGATGGCTAGGGGAACTGCCAGCATGATGATCAGCGGATCGACGAAGTTCTCGTACTGCGCTGCCAGCACAAGGAAGACAAATATCAGACCCAAACCAAAGATCAGCGGAGCTTGTCCGCCGGATTCAATTTCTTCCAACGACGACCCCGACCATTCGTAGCCAAATCCGGGTGGTAACGCGGTTGCAGCAATTTCCTCCATGCGATCGAGGGCATCTCCAGAACTGAAACCTTGGGCAGGAGATCCCGTAATTTCGATCGATCGGAAGAGATTGTAGTGATTGATCGTTTGTGCTCCAGTCGTCGGCGTCAGCGTCACCAGACTGCTAAGGGGAATCATCTGACCACTTTGGGAACGAACGTAGAGATTACCCACGTCGTCTGGCTTTCCACGGAATTGTTGATCGGCTTGGACGTAGACCCGATAGTTGCGCTGTCCCAAGGTGAAGTCGTTGACGTATTGGGAGCCGATCGCCGTTTCTAGTGTGTTGAACAGATCGTCGATCGACACATCTAATGCCTTAGCGGTGTTGCGATCGACCTCCACCAAAAGCTGGGGAGTGTTTGCTGCAAAGGTACTAAACACTGCACTCAACCCCTCTGTCTGGTTGGCAGTGCCAATGATTTGTCCCATCGTTTGCACCAGATCGTTCAAATTGCTGTTGCCCCGACGGTCTTGCAACTGGAAGGTGAATCCCCCAAACGTGCCCAATCCTTGCACCACTGGCAGGTTGACCGGAATCACCCGCGCTTCGGGAATGGAGATAAATTTGGGAAATAATCCGCCAATAATCCCCTGCACCGACTGCTCAGGACGAGTACGCTCATCCCACGGTTTCAGCGTCGTGAAGATCACCGCATTGTTTGCCGTGCTGCCGCTAAAACTAAAGCCCCCCACCGCAAACGTGGCAACCACCTCCGGCAACTTGAGAATTTCATCCTCCACTTGGGCGATGACTTTATCGGTGTAATTTAAGGAAACGCCTTCCGGAGCCTGGATGATTGTGACAAAATAGCCCTGATCTTCGTCTGGCAAGAATCCGCTAGGAACCCAGGTGAATAGTAACCCGGTCAAACCCAGCAACAGGATAAATACCCCGATCACGATGCCCTTAATTCGCACTAGCTGATTGAGAATGCGTTGATAGCCGCGCTGCCACCAATCCTGGAGGCGATTGAAGCGATCGAACACCCAACCCAACCAACGCGGGGGTTGCTGTCCCTGGCGCAGCAAAAGAGCCGACAGCGAAGGGGTTAGTGTCAGGGCTAGGAGGGTGGAAACCAGGATGGAGAAGGCGATCGTCAAGGCAAACTGCCGATATAACGCCCCTGTCGTTCCTGGAAAAAATGCCACCGGAATAAACACCGCCATCAATACCAGCGACGTGGCAACTACCGCGCTCGACAATTCCTGCATCGATTGCAGCGCCGCCTGTCGGGGGGTCATGCCCTTCTGAATCAAGGAGCTAATATTTTCCACCACAATAATGGCGTCATCTACCACCATCCCTGTTGCCAGCGTCAAGCCAAACAGCGTCAGGGAATTGATTGAGAACCCAAAGGCTCTGACGAAGATAAAGGTTCCAATCAACGACAGGGGAATGGTGATCGAAGGAATCAGCGTCGTCCGCCAGTCTTGCAGAAAGATAAAGATCACCAAGATCACCAGCAGAATTGCTCCGATCAGCGTCTTTACCACCTCTGCCAGCGACTCTTCGACAAACAGCGTCGTGTCAAAGGCAACCTGATACTCCATTCCCGGCGGGAATGATGTTGCCAACACCGCCATCTCCCGCTTGACTGCCTGGGCTACGTCCAGCGCATTACTACCCGGTAGCTGGGTAATCCCCAAGCCCACCGCATTTTGCTTACTAAATCGCAGGAAGGTGCTGTAATCTTCCGCGCCCAACTCTGCCCGTCCCACATCTCGCAGACGCACCAAGGTGCCGTTTTCCTCGGTTTTTAGCACCATCTCCTCAAACTCAGAGACATCGCTAAAGCGACTCAGGGCACGTAGATCCAACTGATATTCCTGATCTGTGGCATTCGGAGGCTGACCAATTCGCCCCGCCCCACCTGCAAGTTTTGCTCATTTAGCGCATCCACCACATCCTGTGGCGTCAACGATCGACTGGCAAGACGGTTTGGATCAAGCCACACCCGCATGGCATACTGGCGTTCTCCAAAGATCTGCACTCCCCCCACCCCATTTAGCCGCTTGATCGCATCCACCATGTAGAGGTCGGCGTAGTTGCTGAGGAACAGATTGTCGTACTCCTCATTGGGTGAAAATAGCCCGATCGCCAACAAAAAGTTGCTATTTTCTTTGACCACCGTTACCCCGGTGCGTTGCACCGTTTCTGGTAACTGGGGTAGGGCAACCGACGCCCGGTTTTGCACATCCACCGCTGCCAAGTCGGGATCGCGGGAGGAGTCAAAGGTCGCCGTGATGTTGCTAAAGCCACTATTAGTACTGTTGGAGGACAGGTAACGCAACCCCTGCACCCCGTTAATTTCCCGTTCCAAGATATTGGTAACACTACTTTCGACAATCTCAGCACTGGCTCCGGTATAGTTTGCCGTCACCGTTACCTGCGTCGGGCTGATGTTGGGATACTGGGCGATCGGCAAGGTCGGAATACTAATCACCCCAATCAGGAGAATGATCAGCGCCAGCACGATCGAGAAAACAGGTCGCCGGATGAAGAAGCTGGAGAACATAGGCGGGGAAGGATGAAGGCGAAGGGATGAGGGATGAATGTTGAGTTGGAAGTAGCCGGATCGTAGGGTCTCCTACCCCTGCGGGGGTTCTCCTTCGGGGGGTTGGGCGTTGGGGGGTTGGGCGTTGGGGCGAATCGGTGCGCCGTCGGACAGGTTCAAGATGCCGGAGACGACGATTTGTTCGCCCGGTTGTAAGCCTTCAAGAATTTGGTAGGTGTTGCCTTGGAGATCGCCTAGGGTGACGAGGCGTTGCTCCGCCACAAGCGCGGGTTGTCCCGCCGCATCCGGGGGTTGTCCCGCCCCCTCGGATTCGCCAGCAGATCCCTCAGCGGCGGGTTGGGATGGCTCGGCTTCGGGGGGTTTGGCGACGAAGACGAATGCCTGACCCCCGATGCGGGAGATGGCAGCACTGGGGACAAGAATGCCGGGGCGTTCCTGCCAAATCACCCTGGCACGAACATATTGTCCATTCAGTAAACGATTTTGGGTATTGTTGAAGCTGGCTTTTGCCAAGATGCTTTGGGCGCTGGTATCCACTTGGGGAGAGATGAAGCTAATCTGCCCGATCGCCAAATTATTGTCCTGCTGATCGGTTAATTCTACCCGTAACCCTTGGCGCAATTCAGCACGGCGTTCTAGGGGAACTTGCAGGCGCAATTCTAGGGTGTCGTTTTGGGTGATGCTGGTTAGGCTGCTGCTGCTGCTGACCTGATCACCCACTTTGATGGGAATATCGCCCACTGTTCCGGCAAAGGGGGCGGTGACGGTGGTTTCACCCAAATCAGCGGCTGCCCGCTCGACCGTTGCCTGTGCCTCTGCAACAGCCGCAGTTCTAGCGGCGACGGTGGCTTGTGCAGCTTGAATCTGCCGATCGATCGCATTTAACTGAGCAATCGCCGATTGGCGATCGCGTTCCACCACATCCAACTCCTGCTGGGGCAAAACTCCATCGCTGACCAAACTGGCGGTGCGGTTGTACTGCTGGGTTTGCAGTTCCACTTCTGCCACTGCTGCGATCCGATCGGCTCTGAGGCTTCCACATCGGATACTGCCTCGGCGCGATCGGCACGGGCAGCGGCAACCCCTGCCTGCCCACCCACGACATCGGCGCGTTGTTGCTCAGGGCTGAGTTGGAGAATGGGCGTTCCCGCCGCCACCTGTTGACCGGGCTGAACGAAAATCTGGCTAACCCGTCCATCGATTTCGGGACGCAGTTCTACCGAATTGCGCGACTCCAGACTGCCAATAAATTCGGAGGATTCTTCGATCGTAGACTGTTGCACTGGCTCTAGCACAACTGGAATGCCCTGCGCTTGACCGGGAGGAGCCTGCTGCGCCCCCCGACCCTGCCACCAGCGCCAGCCAAACCATCCCCCCACCAATAGCAAGAGAACACCAAAGCCAACTAACCAATTATTGGATAAGAGGGAGCGCTGATTGGGGCGATCGGGGTGGCGATCGCCGCCCGCTCCACATTAGCGGGGGAGTTGGAAGTATCAGAAGATGCCATTGTCAATTCCTTGTCCTTAGTAGGTAGCAGTAAAGGGCTTCAGGATTAGAGGAAACCTTGGTCGCCGTGCAACTTGGAAAAATGTTTAGATTCGTAGCGTTCTAATTGTAAAGATAATCTAAAAATGCTCTACCCATCGGGACTAGTCAGCGAATCCACTACAGTGGCTCACACGTTGGCTGTCCCTACACCAGTGGCGCTCAATCACTATCGAAACCCAGGAAGCGTCGATCGCCCTTCCACGTTCCTCCTGCACTCTGCATGGTAGTCACCGAATTGTAGTCACCTTACGGTGAAGGGATTTGTCAAAACATCACCCGATTGGATCAATTGTGGGATGGGTAGTTGGGTTCGAGCGGCTGGTCAAGGACTCCTGTGCCTCTTGGGTCAATCGATGCAGGGTTTCTCGATCGGGTGCAGTCGCTGTTCCATCCTGCCGTAACCACACTAGGTACTCGATATTGCCCGCCGGACCCAGCAACGGCGACCAAGTGACCCCTACATAGTGCCAGCCCAGCGCGATCGCTGCCCCTAGCACCCGCTCGATCGCCCCTGCCTGTTCCTGCAAATCTCGCACCACGCCCTTCTTTCCCACTTTGCCCTTGCCCACTTCAAACTGGGGTTTGACGAGTAATACCAATTCACGGGGCGATCGCAACAGTTGCCATAGCGCAGGCAATACCTTGGTCAGGGAAATGAATGACACATCTACAACAGCTAAATCCGCATAGGGGGCATCCGGTTCATACAAGCCCGCCGGAGTTAGATGGCGGAGGTTTGTGCGTTCCTTCAGCACCAGTTGGGGATTTTGGCGCAATTCCCATGCCACCTGTCCGTAGCCTACATCGATGCCATACACCCGTGAGGCTCCGGCTTGTAGCAGGCAATCGGTAAAGCCTCCGGTGGAGATGCCGCCATCCAAGCAAATTCTGCCCACAATGGAAATTTGAAAGTGGGCGATCGCCTTCGTCAACTTCTCGCCACCTCTGGAGACAAAGGGCGATCGGTGTTTGACCACGATCTCGGCAGTCGCCTCGATTTCTGTACCCGGTTTATCGATGACTCGCTGATTTACCATGACTTCCCCCGCCCGAATCAACCGTTGTGCCTGCTCACGGGAGGGACAGAGATCGCGTTGGACAAGCAGTAGATCGAGACGTTCTTTCAAAGCAATTGGGGGGGAAAAGGTGACAACCGGACTCCTTTCATTCTCTAATGATGCATGACCGTTGTTCTACCCTGCCATGACTTCACCTTCATCGCTCGTTGTAACGCTCGCCCAGTGGCTTGCCGGAGAATTTGATAACAAACCACAGGCGATGGATCAACCCGTCTGGTTTGTGCACCTGCGCCTCTGGCATCGTCCCCTGCCGATGCTGCTAGATCACACCCTGGCAATCTTTGCCGAACAAGCCAATGCCCTCTATCTCGATCGCCCCTATCGTCAGCGCATTCTAGTGCTTCAAGCACCCAATCCAGGGCAACTTCGAGTGCAGTACCGTGCCTTCAAACAGCCAGAGCGATTTCGGGGTGCGGGGGCAAATCCAGAGCTACTCAACCCTCTAACCCCCGCCGATTTGGACGCCCTTCCAGGCTGCGAATTAACTGTGCGTCAAGTGGGCGATCGCTTGATTGCTGAGCCTGAACCCGACGCCCCGTTGTTATTTTCAATACGAGGGCAAGCGGCGGCAGGTGGTGTTGGGGTTTGAGGTGAGCGATCGCCAGTTCTTCAGCTTCGATCGCGGGGTTGACCCTGACACTGGGCAATCTCTCTGGGGGGCAACCATGGGGGCGTATGAGTTTACAAAGCAGCAGGCGTTTGCTGTGGAAAATCTGGACGGGCTATTTGCCAATCGCCCATAGCCACTTGCCCATAGCCACTTGCCCCTAGTCACCCGCCCCTAGTCACCACTCCGGCTTACCAATTTGCCCAGTTGAGGAATTCATCCCACAGGGTATCTGCCGCAAAATCGAGATTGCCGCTGCTGTAGGTGAGGTCAGGATTGTAGCCTTTGTTGGAGAAGTAGAGCGACAATCCTGTTGCCGTGTTAGCAACGGCAGCATAGTTGTTGGCGATCGCCGTTCCCAGCGCGTCTACCACTGTTTGGGCAGCGGTGCGGATTCCAGACGACACCCGCCCGTCATTGGCAATGCCGCTAAAGATTGTGCCGATGTCGCCGTAGTCGTAGTAGCCATCCCCAAAGCTGACATGGCGATCGCGATACCAATCTAAAAACTGGAGATCGCGTTGGGTTGCTCCGCCCATAACCGTGCTGGCAAAGCCATTCACCGCTGTCGCCAAATTGCCGGGCTGGTCGCTGCGCAAACTGGCAAGATTGATCACTGAGAGAGTTTCATCTAATCCATTGAACCCCACCGATTGGTAGTACTGCCCATAGTGGTTGAGGATGGAACTTCCCAAATCCACCGCTGATAGGGCGGGGTTGGAGGTCAGATCGCTGAGTACGGGGGTGTAATTCCAGCCCTGTCCGGGTTCTAGCTCCTGGGAACCAACCAAGAAGGTGGCGGAGTCTTTGATTTCGTAGGCAAACTCAGTGGTTGCCATCAAGCAAGCATCGGCTCCAACGAGATCGATCGGGTCGGGGGTGTTACTTAGAACTTGGTTCAATTCCTTGGCGCTAATGCTGTCGCCCGTGATGTCGTCGTAGGATACGTCAAATCCAGACCCATGACCCCACATCACTAGGGCGTAGTTGTCGGCTTGGTAGTTGTCCATTCCCCAAGTGACAAAATCACTGAGGCTACTGGTTGCCCCCATGTTCACTTCCCCAATGCTCGTTCCCCACGTGGCACCTGGTGTATCCCCCGCCCGTATCAGACCTCGACGGGTATCGGTCCAGTTGTCGTAGCTAGAATCAAAGCCAGCGGTGCGATCGAACTGTACCACCACATTCACGTCCTTTGTGGAACCGATCGCCGACATTTCTAGAAAATCCTCAATCCCAAACGTTTCTAGTGTATCTCCCGCCATATAGACCATCACGGTCCACTGGGCTTTGGCAGGATTTTGGAACAAGTTGTCGGGGGGCGTCAATCCGGGGTGGGTGGCAGATTCTGTGCCAGCGCCGTTCCCTCCACCGTCGTTGCCAAATTGAGGGTATAACGGGTTTTGAGCTGTCCATGTACCCGCACATAATAGGTTCCCGCATCCAGGGCACAGGTAATGGACTCTGCCTGTTTGCCCACTTTGTTGGCAATGGCGATCGTCCGACCACTGCTGCCCAAAAGCTGCACGTCCGCATTGGCGGTCAATCCCTTCAGGTCAAGCCGAAGGTGCCCATCGGCAGCCACCTCGAAGCGCACATAGTCATTGCGATCGCCTCCGCCCAGCGTGTTTTTAATTTGCTGGCGATTGCCCAGTGCCCCAACGTAGCGGGCTTTGCTGAGGGAACCATCTCGATCGGGCGATCGGCGAGCGGCAAAGGAACTGGGCGCAGCCCGTCCTGCCAAGCGGGACTGGGACTGGAAATCAGTTTGTTCTGCCAGGGAGATGGGAGCGTGGGATTGGAGACGACTAGAGCGGGTCACCGTCACACCCACTCGTGAAACTGGCGATCGGGTTGTTGGCATCATGACTGATTTTCCTGATAGGGGAAGGATTGGTTCCGGTCATGCCGGATGGGATGGCTATACAGTTTTCAGGGAAATTTGGGCAGATTACGCAAGCCAATGGCAGTCCCGCTACCCTTGCCGCCCAATTGGCTGGGTGTAACGCAAAATGGAAGTACCCCCACTTCCTCTAATGCTCCTCCCACCATTGCCAAAGGATCTATTATGAAACGCTCATCCTGGTTTAGCCCAACCTTGATCGGTTGCCTCGTCCTAGGGGCGATCGCCGCACCTACCACTCACGCCATTCGGCTGGCGGATGGCACCGTCTACTTTGCCCAACCCCCCAGCCTCAGCGCCGCTAGCACCACCCGCAGCAACACCTTTGTCTCCAATGCCACCTACTATTTCACGCTCAATCTGCCGGATACGGCGGGGGAACCACTGCAACGAGTGGCGATCGCCCAACAAGACGGCACCACTGCCGCTCGTCGAGTCCGGTTCGACGCCGAAGACAGCCGCGCTTTTGTGGGGACTCGCCGCAATCGGGATGCCGAGTTGACCATTGCCGCCGCGACTTACAACGAGGAGAACCAAACGGTGGAGTTGACCTTTGATCCACCCATTCCACCGGGAACCACGTTTACCGTTGGCTTGAGTCCTCGCCGCAATCCCCGCACCGATGGCGTCTATCTGTTTGGTGTCACTGCTTTTCCAGCCGGAGAGAGTGCCTACGGACAGTTCCTTGGCTTTGGACGGTTGCATTTCTACGATGGTGGCAACGACTTTTTTTCCATTGGTCATTAGCGATTAGCTGTTGGCTGTTAGCTCGAACCAACAGCTAATCGCCAACTCCCTACTCGCTAATTGCTCCACCACAGGAACTTCCTGCCCCTGCGGTGCAACCAAAGCAATGTCTGGCGGTGACGATCTGCCGCTGAGCTAGCCATTCGGCATTGAAGTTGCGCAGGTGGGGACGATCGCCATTGGGCAATTGCACTTCCAGATCCAACATTTGGTTGAAATCGCAGTCAAACAAGCGCCCATCCCAAGAAACGGAGAGGGTGTTGCGACACATTAACCCGGCGATCGTGGCGGGGTTGAACGCATTGGTCAGCCGCTGCATGTAGCTTTGCAGATTACCCGATTGCTCCAGCCATTCCAAAAACCGGGAGATCGGCATGTTGTTGAGGGTGATCAGGCGATCGAAGGTGACGCCATGATTTTTCAGTAGCCCCGTTTTCCACTCCTGCTCCATCTTGGTTTGACCGCTGGCAAGGAAGGCGCCAACGGGATTGGACATCAGGGTTAATTGTCGTTGGGGAGCGCCTTTGCCATAGCCCGCCGCATTTAATCGGCGCAACGCTTCGATCGATTTTTCGTAGGTGCCGTCACCCCGTTGGGCATCGGTGTTGAGTTTGCGGTAGTGGGGCAGGGAGCAGACCACCTCTACGCCTCGTTCTGCCAACCATTCCGGTAAGTCCCGCATCCGGGGTAGCAGTAGGACAGTGAGATTGCAGCGATCGATCACCTGCTTGCCCCGCGCCACAGACTGATCCACTAAGTAGCGGAAGTGGGGATTCAATTCGGGAGCGCCCCGGTAATATCCACCGTGTGAGCCGTGGTTTGGTCCAAGGCTTGCAGGCAGAGTTCGATCGTTGCTCGATCCATGTTTTCCTGGGTGCGATCGGGTCCGGCATCGACATGGCAGTGGCGACAGGTCATGTTGCACAATTTGCCGATGTTGATTTGAAAGATTTCTAGTGCGGCAGGACGAAAGCATTGCCAACCGTGGTTGCTTAGGGTATCTGCAAAGTCTTGATGGGGCGTTTGGGAGAGGTCGAGGTTAGCGATCGTCTGCAATTGCTGCTGTGGATCAACCAGGGAGGATTGGCGTCGTCGTAGAGTGGTGGTGGGTTTCGGTCCTGCCGCTGGGGCAGACAGGTCGATCGATTCCTCCACCATTGATTCTTCTACAACAGTGGAGGATGACATAGAGTGATCCGACATGGCAAATTTGTTTCTTAAAATGACGTTAGCGGTGATGACTATTGACCATTACATCACGTCATTTAAAACTCTGCCTGAGCGTCAGGCGATCGCTGTAATCCAGACACTAATTCTTACTCAAGGAAAATTGCTTGGACACCCCCCTACCGCTCCGTCGATCGCGCCCCGGACTCTATGCCTCGCTGCTACCGCCGCTGATCTGGATGTCATTGCTCTATTTTGTACCGATTGCCCTGCTGATCTCCTACAGCATTTGGCGATTGGAGGCATTTGATATTGTCAAGGAATTCACGCTGAGCAACTTCAGGACGATCGCCACCAATCCATCCTATCGAACGGTGATTGGGCGGACGGTAGCAACGGCGCTGGGGGTGACATTGATTGATGTGGCGATCGCCCTCCCGGTTGGGTTTTTTGTGGCTAAGTATGGGGGACGGTATCGATCGCTGCTGACCATTTTGATCATTCTGCCACTGTGGTCGAGCTATCTGGTGCGGGTGTTTGCCTGGAAAATCATTTTGGGCTACAACGGGGTGCTCAACTCTGCCCTGCTGTTGGTGGGAATTTTGCAGGAACCCAGCCCAGTGTTTCTCTACAACCAGTTTTCGACGATGCTGACGTTTGTGCACGTCTGGTTGCCGTTTATGATTTTGCTGTGGTGACAGCGTTCGAGCGATTGCCAACGGATCTGCTAGAAGCGTCAGCGGATTTGAATGCGCCACCCTTGACCACCTTTCGCCGGGTGATTTTGCCGTTGGTGACTCCGGGGGTGTTTGCCGGATCGATCAATGTGTTTTCGCTGACAATGGGGGATTTCATCACGCCCAGCTTGGTGGGCAGTCCCAGTGGCATCATGTTGGGCAATGTGATTTCATCGCAATTTGGCGTTGCCTACAATTGGCCCTTGGGAGCTGCGTTTGCTCTGGTGGTGATGCTGATTGTGTTTTCGGGATTGGCGATCGCCCTGCGCCAAGGAGCACTAGAAAGTTTGTGACGCTTACCTAGCACTCGGCGACGGAGGAAGTAAAGATTTAAGCTGGTCTAATAAAGGCTCTATCTCTGAGGTAACCACAGCCCAAACGGTTTGTTGCCGAA